>JAAGZM010000005.1 GCA_024206355.1 Gammaproteobacteria bacterium
TAGCTAAAAAGTTTCTCATGCCTATCTTATTTATTATTTTTGTCATCGTTCCAATCATAGAAATTGCCCTCTTTGTACAAGCTGAAGACTGGATCGGACTTGCTCCAACGTTAGTGATGATTGTATTAACAGCAGTTATTGGCATAAGTTTACTGCGCCAACAAGGACTAAGTACTCTTTATAAGGCACAAGAAAAAATGAATCATGGAGAAATTCCTGCCATGGAAATGATTGAAGGAATTATGCTTGCTATTGCTGGAACTCTACTTCTTACACCTGGTTTTTTCACTGATACTATAGGATTTTTATTGTTGGTTCCTCCTCTAAGGCGATATTTATTTACTACCGCGCTACAAAACAAAGTAAAAATGTACACCCAAGGCAGACAGGCTCCTTTTAATGAACAGGAGCACTATAACTCAAGTCACTCAAATAGAACTATTGAAGGTGACTATAAAAATACTGATGATTAACTATTTGTATTAATTATGAATTTTCTATAATTTTCAAAATTTTATGTAATTTCTTTAATTTTAATCATCAAAACCCTTGAGAGCGATAATAAAGCCCCCATATTACTCAAATCCTGAATACTAAAACAAATAATTTCAGGACAATAACTTAATTATAATTTAACTATAATTTATCTATAATCGTAAAAATCAGGAGAACATCTGATGAGCTTACGCCCATTGCATGACCGTGTTATCGTTCGTAGAACGGAAGAAGAACGTACATCAGCTGGAGGTATTGTTATACCTGATAGCGCTACAGAAAAGCCAAGCAAAGGCGAAGTTATCGCTGCTGGCAACGGAAAAATACTTGAAAGCGGTGAAGTTCGTGGCTTAGACGTTAAAGTCGGCGATCAAGTACTTTTCGGTAAGTACTCAGGTACTGAAATCAAGATTGACGGTGAAGAGTTACTCGTCATGAAAGAAGAAGATATTATGGCAATTATCGAGTAATCGATAATTATTAATGAATATAATTATTACATTTTAATGTAAGTAAAAAGGAATAATTCTCATGGCTGCAAAAGAAGTTCTGTTTGGTGATAATGCGCGAGCTCGTATGATTGCTGGCGTAAATGTCCTGGCAAATGCTGTAAAAGTGACCTTAGGTCCTAAAGGACGAAATGCTGTTCTCGATAAAAGTTTCGGTGCTCCAACGATCACTAAAGACGGTGTATCAGTAGCAAAAGAAATTGAATTAAGCGACAAGTTTGAAAATATGGGCGCTCAGATGGTTAAAGAAGTTGCTTCTCAAACATCTGATATCGCTGGTGACGGTACGACTACGGCTACGGTTTTAGCACAGTCAATTCTTACTGAAGGCATGAAAGCTGTTGCTGCTGGGATGAACCCAATGGATCTCAAGCGCGGTATTGATAAAGCTGTTTCAACTGCTGTTACAGAATTAGCAACATACTCAAATCCTTGTGAAGATGACAAAGCTATTGCACAGGTTGGTAGCATTTCTGCTAACTCTGATACTAGCGTTGGTAATATTATTGCTGAAGCAATGAGCAAAGTAGGTAAAGAAGGTGTTATTACTGTTGAAGAAGGTAATGCACTAGATAACGAACTTGATGTTGTTGAAGGCATGGAATTTGATCGTGGTTACCTATCTCCTTACTTCATTAACAACCAAGATAGTATGAGTGCTGAGCTTGAATCTCCTTTCATCCTTTTGGTTGATAAGAAAATCGCTAACATTCGTGATTTACTACCAACATTAGAAGGCGTTGCTAAAGCTGGTAAATCTTTATTAATTATCGCTGAAGATGTTGAAGGCGAAGCACTTGCTACTCTTGTTGTTAACAACATGCGTGGTATTGTTAAAGTGACTGCTGTTAAAGCTCCTGGTTTTGGTGATCGTCGTAAAGCAATGCTTGAAGACATCGCAATCCTAACGGGTGCAACAGTTATCTCTGAAGAAGTTGGTTTAAGCCTTGAAGGTGCAACTTTAGAAGATCTAGGTTCTGCTAAGCGAATTTCTATCACTAAAGACAACACAACTATTGTTGATGGTTCTGGTTCTAACGATGATATCGAAGCTCGTGTTAACCAACTACGTGGTCAAATTGAAGACACTTCATCTGATTATGATCGTGAAAAATTACAAGAGCGTGTTGCTAAACTTGCTGGCGGTGTTGCTGTCATTAAGGTTGGCGCTGCAACTGAGCTAGAAATGAAAGAAAAGAAAGCTCGTGTAGAAGATGCTTTACACTCTACTCGTGCAGCAGTTGAAGAAGGTGTTGTTCCTGGCGGCGGAGTTGCTTTGGTTCGTTCTATCTCAGCAGTTGCTGGTGTCAAAGGTGATAATGCAGATCAAGATGCTGGTGTTGCAATGATCCTACGTGCAATGGAATCTCCATTACGTCAAATCGTTTCTAATGCTGGTGAAGAGGCTTCTGTTGTTATCGATAAGGTAAAACAGGGTAAAGGAAACTATGGTTATAACGCCACTACAAGCGAGTACGGCGATATGATTGAAATGGGTATTCTTGACCCAACTAAAGTTACACGTACTGCTCTGCAACTTGCTGCATCAGTTGCAGGAATGATGATTACTACTGAATGCATGGTAGCTGATCAACCTTCTGACGACGCAGCTGGCGGTGGTGCTATGCCTGATATGGGCGGCATGGGCGGCATGGGTGGTATGGGTGGTATGGGCGGCATGATGTAATCATCTGCTCTTCATTTCATAGAAACCTATAACGTTTCAAGAAAGCCCTAATATCCTGATGTTAGGGCTTTTTTTTCATCTTATGCTTAGCTCTTATATGATTGAATAATTTTAATCAGTCCGTCATATAATAAAGCTGACATCCCTGCCAGCTGTATTATTTAAATTATAACAATTGTATTGCTGAGCCATCTTCATTAAAAATAACTGTTTCAGCCACTAGCTTATTTTGGACAAGATACTGGCCGATAGTTGTAAAGGTTGTGGTATATATTTTTCCATGATGATCACGAGTTGTTAAATCATTCATAAACAGACTACCAAAGGCCAATTTCAAAGTTTTCCTGATATTCTGAGGCTTGAAATGTGCTTTAGCATTTGCCTTTAAACGACTTACATCCGTAGTTTGATAGATGGCAGCATTAATAATGTCCAGAGTATGTTCCGTGCAATTTTGTAGTTCATCGTTAAAAGGATTCGATAAAATTGAATACTTTTGGTTATGAACGGTTTTATTAACACCTGTTGCAATTGCTTCAAGCAGTCGTTGCTGTAATTCAGGAGTGGGGATAATAATCCCTGCCTTTAATTCAAATGCTGGCCAGAAAAAGTCCACCGGATAATCCATAACGAGTGAACTTATTTTCAAATTATCCTCATCCTGATAAAGGTTATGAATGGCATAACCCATTGCCGTTTTCCCATCTGCCAACTCAATTTTTGAATAAACAGCAATGGCTGTATGAGTAAAATTAATCCCTTTGGGTAATTCAGAGTCAGCCCTACCTTTTCTACCAATCAAAAAAACCCTTGCACCCTTGAGAGCAGCATATTGTTCTACAGCCTTGGCAAACTTTGTAATATCGTCTGGGTTTAAATTCGCTTCACCACCACTAGCGCTTCCTGCATAAACACCTTCTGTTGTTGATAAACAGCACAGTAAAATAAAACCAATAAGGTGTTTCATTTTATTACTCCTTATCTTCAGCATTCATGATAATAGCTGGTGCTGGATCTGCTGTAATTGTTATATCTGATACAATAAGCGGTGTATCAGCTATAGCTACATCCATCAGTGCCTCACCCGTCTTTTTACTAATCTCGGGGGCATTTCCAATAATCAGTAAAGGAACAGCAATAACAGCACTAGCAACTTTTGCTGTTGCCACAACCCCATTAGATACAGCTAGGACAGAATGTTTACTGGCGGCACTGGCATTTTTTGAAGCACCGAGGGCAAAAACCTGACTTGCAGAAATTGACATCACTATAACAACGATAATTTGAAATGTTTTCATTTTATATTCCTTAATTTTCAATAGAAAATATCAAATTTGTCTTAATTGACAAGAAGCTAATATATATTTGGAATATTAAATGTAAACTATTTAATTTGATGTATACTAAATAACAACTTTAAGTATAGGAATTTAATACTATGAGTGAAATCAAACAGATCAGTAGAACATTAAAAGAATTACTTCGGCAGAACAAGCTGACATACCGGGATGTTGCCAGGCAACTTGAGATGAGTGAAGCAAATATCAAACGTATTTTCTCAACTGATAATTTTTCACTAGAGCGACTGGAATCCATCTGTAATATTATGAAAATTAGCCTTTCTGATCTTTTCCAGATCATTGAAAAACAGAAAGTATTACCAACCAAATTAACAGAGAAACAAGAAGAGGTACTAAGTTCAGATACAAAACTGTTGTTGGTGGCTGTTTGTACCAGAGATTCCTGGACTATAGAGGAGATA
>JAAGZM010000002.1 GCA_024206355.1 Gammaproteobacteria bacterium
GCCAACAAATGAAATGTTAGTGCTGTCAAAATCTGCATCACCATCACCATCTATGTCCATTGAAGCTATAGCTTTTTCAAGGAGCAAGAGATCAAAAATAGCTTGTCTAACATTATCTCTTGATACCAATAAATTGCTCAGGTTTATGGTCCAGCCACCTGATGGATCAGGGGTACCATCAGGTATGCCCAGTTCACCAGTGGTATTGTTCATAAAATCAATACCGAAGGTGCGTTCTCTCAGTCCACCTTCTGTATAACCTTCAAATAATCCAATTGCACCACCTGATAATTGTTGGACGAGTAAATGTAAATCATTATCTTCAGATATTCCATGTATTGGTTGATCCATTGAAACCACTGCCGTACAACTTGCAGCTAATGCATCAACAATACCTAGGGCATTGGTTCTGTTGCCCGTAATACCATGCTGGAATATTGCGACTTTATAACCTGCTGCTGGTTTTGGGCAATTAGCTACTTTAGGCATGGAAACTAGTAGTGGAGCTAGTTCAACTGTATTGACTTTTGGATAGGAATTGGCATAGGTCAAATTATCACCCAATGCTAGTTGATAGGGATTTGGTTCCATTGCACCATTAGTGCCTGTAGGTAATTCCGGTGCAGCAATCCAGAAAGTATTTAATGGTGCTTCCTCATTTGCTGGGCTTGGAACTCCTAACATGTAGGGTATAGCAATCATTCCCTTGTAAAGGTCAGCAGCACCTTGTCCAGTTATATCAGTAGTATCAACATTCAGGTTGCTAAAGCTGGTGAAAGGTGTAGCACCGGCAGCAAGAGGGCCATCAATATAGAGTGTCTTGGCCGAGCTTAGGACCGTGCCCATAGACTGCACAGTAAATTGATAACTGAGGATGATGTTTGCATGTGGAACTCCTTCTGCAGCGGCTGCATCTTCCATAGCATTAACTAATTGACGTACAGGCTCCAAGGCTCCAACAGAAGAATCAGGATCTATCGCGTCTCTTGATTTAGCAATTGCATACTGGCTGTCATTAAGTACTGGTAAACCATCACTGTCTAGCAAACCATTGGTTACTACAACCATATAGGATTCTTGTTGCTCAAAAGGTACTGTTGGTAGTATGGCAATACTGGTGGAACTTGATGCGAGCACCACATACTCAAGGTTCGCTGTTAATTCTCTTTCCACACTGGTTACTGGACCAGTCGGTAGGATGATACCAGTACCGGATAGTGCTTCTTCTCGCAAAACAATGACTTTATACACATGTACAGTGCTACCACCTACAACAGTGTCAGGATCGATAGCAAGGTCGGAGTCATTACTATGAAAGGATATTGATAAGGGAGAGATTGAAGACCATCCATCCAATGCACCCATAGCTACCTTGGGATCAGCAAAATTATCTGGATCATCAGGTTGAAAGTTTAACGTTAAATCAGAATCACCAAAAAGCAAATCATTAGGAACAGGGATATCTGTAGTCGGTGAAAGAGAGTAGGTTGCAGCCATCCTAACTGGAACAGATTGTGTCTGAGCGGCAAGTGGTTCATCAAGTCCATCCCCACCACCGGAACAACTGGCTAGGCCGAGCATCATTCCCATTCCCGTTAATGCTAAGAGCATAGATTTATTATTTTTCATGAAAAGCTCCTGTGCTTATATTTTGCTATTAATTTTTCCATTTAAAAGTTATATACCATTTCAATACCATAGGTACGTGGAGTACGAGGGGTTTCTACTAAAGTACCAAAGAATTCTCTGAAACTATCCACAGGTTCATCTTCATCAGTAAGATTACGACCCCACAAATAAACCTCCAATCCACTATTCATACTCAATAAACCAATTCTTGCATTAACCATGGTAGTTGCTTCTATCTGACCAAATGGAATGGTATCCATTGTCGTAGCAGCACCTTGATAATGAGGTAAATCAAAAGCAAAAGTCAAAGGATGTGTACCGGGAACAATTCTCGTTGAAACATTGTTGACCGTTGTATAATAATCGCTGGTGTGTGTTACATCTAGACGTAACATTAAGTCCATTCCGATAGAATCAAAGCCGGTATAATATTCAATACCCAAAGCAGCACTAAAATCAGCAGCATTTGGCAATTCTTTTCCAGCTGCATCTTCTGGTACAGAAGCCATGGTTCCACTGGAAGTTAGTACTACTGTGCTGGCTCCATTTGGATATTTCGCAAAAGTAGCATCAAGGAACCCAAGAGAACCAGTAAATGTTAAGTCATCTGTCATTCTGAAATTAGCTTCAAATTCTAAACCACTGGTGTCTACTTCTGCAGCATTTTCAATCCTAATGGAAGTTAGGGGAGTTCCGTCGTCAGCATTACCTAAATCAAAAAATTGATTGACCTGATAATCTTCATAATTTGAATCAAAATAGGCGATATTTAGGGTAAGTTTATCATCAATAAGACTTGTTTTAAGACCTAATTCAATGCTATCAACTGTCTCTTGATCAAAACGTATACCATCATCAATATCTTTTTGTGTTACAAAATCTAGATTGAAACCTCCTGATTTAAAGCCCGTTGAATATTTCACATAAGTATTAGTCGAATCAGATAATTGATAGTTCAAACTCAGAGTAGGAGATAAGTTAGTATCTGATCTTGAATCAGTGTACGGGGCAATCGTAGCACAGCCCACTGTGCCTGCTGGAGTACAACCTATTCCAAAAGAACCAGATGTACTACCGTCTAGAACCCAATTGACATCTTTAGTTTCATCGGAATATCTTAAGCCAAAACCAAGCTTCCATAGTTCATTGATTTGATAGGAACCATTAAAAAATAGTGCGGTGCTTTTAGTATCTACAGTACCATTATTAAATGCACCTCCTCCTACTGGAACACCAAATACCCAGCCAGCATTTCCAGCGATAACATTACGAATAGTGTCCGCTGTCTGATCATAAAAATATGTACCAACAACGTATTTAAAATTTGAATCATCCGGTGAGATTAACTGAAATTCCTGAGTTTTTTGTTTATAGACATCTTTGTAATATACATACACCATATCAAAAGGAGAATAATCGGTATCATTACCATAATAAATATCAGTATCTCTATATCCTGAGATTGAACGAAATGCATAGTCGTTATCAAAATTGTATTCTATGTTCAAACTGGAACCAAAAATGTCCCTAGTTTCTCCATTTCTGAAACTCTCATTGATTTCGTGCTCTCCAGCTTCAGCAAAGTGAAAAGGAGTATCACCAAAGGTTGTGGTGATTGGAATTGCAAGTATAGATGCTCGTGCTGATTCCAGCCCATCAATTGCCAAATTAATGTCTAACTTATCAGATGGTTGGATCCTCAGTTGTGCTCTATACGACTGGGTATCCTGACTGTTATATTCATTATCAGTACTCGGTGGAGTATATGTTTCAATTTGCCCAACTAGTGGAATCCCAAACATAGGAACACCACCTGATACAAAATTCATTGTTGTTGGTAGTTGACCTTCAGTATAAATGTTCTTTACATAGCCATCTCTGGTTCTGTCTGACAAAGCTATTTTTGCAGCAACCTTATCACCTAAAACAAAATTTACACTGAGTTTAGTTTCAATGGCACTGTAGTTACCAATACCTGCCGTTACTCTGGCTTCAAATTCATCAGATGGTTTTTGTGAAATCAGACTAACTGCACCTGCTACAGTATTTTTACCAAACAACGTTCCCTGAGGTCCGCGGAGCACTTCAACTTGTGCCAGATCGACAAGATCCTGATTAACTGATGGACCCTGTCCTAGGTATACACCATCAAGATAAACACCTACTCGTGA
>JAAGZM010000253.1 GCA_024206355.1 Gammaproteobacteria bacterium
AATATCAATAAATTGAAAGGACAGCAGTATCGCATCGATTTATTGACTGCTGAGTTATACGAGCAAGTACATTTTGCTGTAGAAAGCAGCTATGCTGGCATGTTAGAGCAAATCAAAATATTCCTAGACTATTACTACAAGCATGTTGAATTAGAAGAAAGCTTCCTTTTGCCATTAGCTTTACAGTTGTTGACCGATGATGATTGGCAAGAGATAGATGGGCATTTTGCTGATCCCCGTGACCCACTCTTTTCTCGACATGAGGAAACAGAAAATCACTTTATTTACTTACACCAGTCGATTATTGATTACGATAAAGGGTTAGCATTAAAGACAGCTTAGTCTAACCACCTTTTAAGATCCGGGACTTGTCTCTATTCCAGTCCCTTTCTTTGATAGTCGCTCTTTTGTCGAACTCTTTTTTACCTTTGGCAAGGGCAATTTCACACTTTACTTTGTTAAACTTCCAGTACATCGATGTGGCTACTAATGTGTATCCCTTTCTTTCAGTGGCACCAAGTAGTCGTGATATTTCATGTTCGTGGAGCAGCAACTTTCTGATTCTGGTAGATTCAGGTTTGATATGAGTTGATGCAGTTGTCAGAGGGGTAATCGTACAGCCAGAAATCCATACTTCGTGATTTTTAACAAACACGTAGCTTTCAGCCAGGTTTGCTTTACCTGCTCGCAAACTTTTGACTTCCCATCCTTCAAGTACCATACCTGCTTCAAAGCGATCTTCGATGAAATAATCGAACTTAGCTCTTTTGTTTCTGGCAATGGTGCTGGAGTTATCTTTTTTCTTCTTAATAGCCATGGCAGTGATTATACTGTCACATTTACAGAAAGTGTATGATTATCCCTGTTATAATGTGTCATATTCTCATGTTATTTATAATGTTACTTAAAAATGGAGTCTGAGCAGAGTATGTCAGAAGTAGAACGTAGTGCTCTGGTTAATTTCAGTGCCCAGCAGATGTATGATCTTGTTAATGATGTTGGCTGCTATGCTGAGTTTTTACCCGGTTGCACTGCAGCAAGAGTATTAGAGCAGTCTGATAAGATGATGTTTGCAATTCTAGAACTAAAGAAAGGGCCAATTAAGCAAACATTTTCTACTAAAAATACGCTGGTTGAAGGGCAATCAATAAAAATGGAGTTGCAGGATGGGCCTTTTAAGTATTTGCACGGACATTGGTTTTTTAGAGAATTAGCAAAAGATGCTTGCAAGGTAGAGCTTGATTTAAGTTTTGAGTTTAATAGCCGGTTAACATCAGCAGCCTTTGGTCGTATGTTTATCGACTTAACATCACGTCTTGTAGATTCGTTTGTTAAACGAGCACAGGTTGTTTATGAGAAATAATATGATCACTGTTGAAGTTGTTTATGCGCTTGCAGAAAAACAGTCGTTGCTCTCTTTTGAAATCACCAAGGGTGCTACTGCAGTTGAAGCTGTACAGCATTCTGGAATTATAGATGTTTATCCAGAAATTGATTTGGATAATATTAAACTAGGTATTTTTAGTAAGAGCTGTACAAATGAACAGTTGCTTAGTGAGGGCGATAGGGTAGAAATATATCGCCCTTTGATTGCTGATCCAATGGAAGCCAGAAAACGACGAGCTGCCGAGATGGCAGCGAAAAAGCTAAAAAATAGCTCTTAATTGTTGTCGTCACCTTCTTCAACAGCAGGTTTCTTTCGAAGTGCTTCACCATCAATTTTAACTAATTTATTATCTTCAAAATAGATGGTTAAATTATTACGGTTAACCTCACCGTGTCCGGGTTTGTATGTATAAATGTAATCCCAGCGATCAAGATCAAAACTATCGACAGCCATGGGAGTTCCCATTACAAATTTAACTTGCTCCTTGGTCATACCAATTTCTAGTTTATCAACTTGCTTCTGCTCGGTAATATTACCTTGCTGTTTATTAATTTTGTACACCCATGAATCAACGATGCTACAACTACTGACTAATATTGACAATAAAACTACATTTAATAATTTGAACATTAATAACCTCTTTTACCGATATGAATAGCTTGTGCTAGAATAACCCAAATTTAATTGAATATCAGTTTCATTGACTATAATTGTAATAATAATGGAGGTTTACCTTTTGGAGAACAGTCAATTGAAGAAAGCTGGGTTAAAAATTACCCATCCAAGGGTAAAAATTCTTCATGTGCTTGAAAGTTGCGGGAAAAGACACATGAGTGCCGAGCAAGTGTATAAATATTTGCTCTCCAAAAAAGAGGATGTTGGATTAGCAACAGTCTATCGGGTTTTGACTCAATTTGAAGCTGCTGGCATTGTTACTCGACACCATTTTGAAGGTGGACATAGTGTTTTTGAACTTGAATCAGGTGTTCACCACGATCATTTAGTCTGTATTTCTTGTGGCAAAGTTGAAGAGTTTCATGATGATGTTATTGAGCGTCGTCAATCTGAGTTAGCCGAGAGTAAAGGTTTCGAATTAACCGATCACTCTCTCAATCTTTATGGTAAGTGTGCCGACTGTAACTAACTTCTTATTTTTAAACTTTGGTAGTGGTTAACTAGTCCTTCTGCATCTGCAATCTGCATTGCAGGTTTTGATAGTTCTTGCCTGCCCAAGTTATTAACAGTTTGTATCGTTTGTATCCGTAAGAATGTATTCACGCTCAGACCACCTGTTTGCCTAGCGAAACCTAATGTTGGCAAAGTGTGATTTGGCCCAGTAATATAGTCTCCTAGTGCAACAGCAGAGTTTGCTCCAACAAAAAGTGAGCCGTAGTTCGTGAGCTCGTCTGCCGCTATAGCTTCATGACAGAGCATCAAGTGTTCAGCTGCATAGCTTTCACTGAATGCTACTAGCTGCTCTTTCGATTGACCAAAAATTAATTCAATCTGTTGATTTTCTATCAGCTGGGCAAAATCTTTTTTACTATTAAGATATTCCTGCATCGATGTTAGCCAGTCTTGATCATCACTTATAATAATAGAACAAGCGAGTGGATCATGTTCTGCCTGAGCAAGCGCATCATAAGCTAACCATTGAATAGGTTGTTTATTATCACAAATCGCAAGTAATTCACTGGGGCCTGCTAAGCCATCGATTTTGATTTGGCTTTGTAGCTGTTTTTTTGCTTCATTAACCCATGCATTACCGGGGCCAACGATAAGATCAACAGGATTATTTTGTTGATAGCCATAAGCGAGAGCAGCGATAGCCTGAACCCCACCTATTTGAATAAACTGCGTCGCTCCTGCTAATGATGCCGCAGCAAGTATCGCTATATTGATAGATGGTGAGCAAGCTATACGAACCGTAGAACCTGCAACTTTTGCTGGTATCAAAGTCATCAGTGCCGTAGATATTAGAGGATATCGCCCCCCAGGTATGTAAGCTCCCACTCTTTCTATAGGTGATATAACTTGGCCAAAACTACCATACTGATCATTAAATGATCCACTTTTAACGTTTTGTTTTTGAAATTTAGCAAAGTCTTCGATACGTGTAGCTGCAAGCTTAATCGCAGTCGCTAATGCATCGGGCAATTGATAATCATCAAAGGCTTTTAGTTCGATAAGCTTGGGCTCAGTTTGATCGAACTGTAGCGCCAGCTTATCAATCGCACGGTCACCATCTGTTTCTATTTGTTTAAGCATTGAGGTAACTTGGGCACAAATCGTATCAGCGCCTTTAAACTTGGGTCTTTG
This sequence comes from Gammaproteobacteria bacterium, assembly GCA_024206355.1. GTDB lineage: Bacteria > Pseudomonadota > Gammaproteobacteria > Enterobacterales. The sequence goes on from JAAGZM010000253.1 coordinate 3,707, forward strand.
CCAGTCTGTTGCATTAATTATCATTAAAGCGGCTTCCTAGTTCACAGACGATATCGTCAATTTTGACACCTTTTGCCAATGCATCGACAAGGGCAAAAAAGATTAAGTCTGCAGCTTCCCATCGAACATCGTCAAAATCTTGGGCTTCAATAAGTTCATCAGCTTCTTCACGAATTTTTTCAGCCCTGAACTCAGCAGATTGAAAGAGTTTTGTGGTAAACGAATTATCCGGTAACAGCGCCATTCTTTTATCGAGCAACTGAGTGAGTTTAGATAAATCAAACTGCGGATTTTGTGATGCAAAACAGCTGTATCGTTGAAAGTGACATGCATCACCTTTTTGTCGAACTTTAAACAAAATGGTATCGCCATCGCAATCGACATCGGCTTGAATTAGCTGCTGTTGATTACCACTTGTTAGACCTTTCTCCCAAAGTTGTTGACGACTCCGACTCCAATAAACACCTTTTTGCTGGCTTAACGCAAGGGCTAGTGAGCCACGATTAGAGTAAGCAAGCATTAAAACTTTATGAGTGTCAGCATCTTGAACGACTGTAGGTATTAGCTCTGCTTTATCAAAATCAAGTTGCGCCATAAAGCAATCGTTAAGTGTTAATCTACCGGTGTAAATTGACATGCCAATTTGTCCATTAGCACCACGCTTGCTAAACCATTCAATGTCATCGAGATCAGTAATGCCGCCAGCAATTGTCACAGGTACAGGTGATATCTTGATGACTTCTTCACTTCGAGCTTTGTCTATGCCCTGTAGCAAACCTTCTTTTTCGACTTGCGTATATAAAAATCCAGCGCAATTCTTTGCAAGTTCTGGAATTAAATCGATGATCTTATTATCTTCAGTCTCTTGCCAACCTCTTGTTGTCAGGTAATCACCTTTGGCGTCGATTGCGAAAATTAAATATTCTTTGGCAATCTTTTTGACCCATTCTTCTCGGCAATTAGTGCCAATAATAATTTTGCTGGCGCCTGCTTTAATATAGTCCTTTGCAGTTTCTAAATCGCGAATACCACCGCCAACACGGCAAGATCTAACTTTTAGCATTTTCTTAATCAATGCTTTGTTATCTCCTTTGCCAAGTGCTGCATCGAG
>JAAGZM010000254.1 GCA_024206355.1 Gammaproteobacteria bacterium
AAGTTAACAGAACAGCATGCAATAAATTCAGCAAAATTAATGAATGAAACCCAACCTAACTATGTATCGACATTAGTAGTGAACTTTCCTATGGGTATGCAACGATTTTCAAGTAGATTTCCTGACTTTAAAGCGCTACCTCAGATTATGTTATTTGAAGAAATTTATCTTTTCTTAAATGACTTAGAATTAGATAGAACAATATTTAGAAGTGATCATGCGAGTAATTCCCTTGTACTTAAAGGAATTTTGAATAAAGATAAAGAAAGATTAATGCTACAAACAGAGCAAGCGATTAATCATCCAAATGAAGCTCGTCTTCGTCATGGAAATAAGCTCGGTTTGTAAATTATTAACTTTATGAGGATATTTTAATGAAAGGTAAAGTAGCAGCCTCTCGATTAGCAACATTGTTGATGTTTGGGTTTATAACAGCTTGTGGCCCCAGAATGACGACAGTGACAGATTACATTCCTCCAGTTACTGATTCTGGAATGCGATGTGTAGTAGCCGCTAATCAGGGCAGAACTGCCTGTGAGCTAGGTAATAGTAAAGCTATTGAGCAGTGTTCAGAAAGAGCCGCAATTGATGCTGATCAAGCTTTTGATCATGCACAAAAAACTTATACAAAAAATCTTGAACAATACATTGTTGCAGATGAAGTGTATGAACATAAACTTCATAATTTTAAAGAGCAGAAACGTTTGCTCCTTCATGACGGTGAACTTGCTTACATTAAATGCTCTGAAGATGTGAAAATGAAAAATATTGAGCAATTTCCAGAGTGTAAAAAATTCTTAAAGAAAGCTAAAAAGCGAGTCGAAAATCTTTATCCACCCCATTCACCTGTTAAACCATATCCACCGAACAGAAACACGATTTTTAATAATTTTGTATCACAATGTAATAATCAGATGATAAATTGTCAACAAGCTTATAACCAGTCATACCGTAGTTGTGGTGGAACAATAACAAATCGACAAGTTTGTGTAAGCAACTGCGATTAAGGTACCTGGAGCATTGAAAACTATTGGAGTAGTTCTAGCAGGTGGTTTGTCATCTCGAATGTTGTCGGATAAAAGTCAGTTAGTTTGGCAAGGCAAAACTTTGTTAGAGCATACATCTCAGCTATTGCTTGATGCAGGTTGTAAAGGTGTACTCATCAGTAATAATAACAATCAAAATTACATAGCAGATCGTTACAAACAATCAGGCCCTCTAGCTGGTATTGATGCATGTCTGAACCATATACAGGAACATCACAGTGACACAGATACGATGTTAATCATGCCTGTTGATATGCCTCTAATGAGTGTTAATTTACTGAAAAAGTTAAAGAACGATACTCAACCAGATAAAGCTGCATTTTATAGCCTTGGGCGTTTCCCACTTGTATTGCCAGTGTGTACAAAATTAGCTAGTTTATTGTTCAATGCTCTAGAGAAAAATCAAAATGGTAGAGGTGTTTCTGTGAAACAACTACTATCACATTTTGATGAACAGATCTTTACACTTGATGATGATCAAAAAAGTCTGTTTTTTAATTGCAATACGCCAGAAGAGTGGCAGAATATACAAAGTGAAGAATATAGCCTAAAGTCAAATTATAAGTAGAGAAAATACAATGTCAGGACATGCAGCAAAAGAATTTGTACCATTAAATATTGCCGTACTAACAGTTTCGGATACTCGAACTTTCGAAAATGATACCTCCGGTAATTTACTAGAGACTAGGTTGATCGAAGCTGGTCATAAGCTAGCCGAGCGAGCCATCAGTATTGATGATATCTATCAACTAAGAGAAGTCGTCTCAAAGTGGATCGCATCTGAAAACGTACAGGCTGTACTAGTAACGGGTGGTACAGGATTTAGTGAAAGAGATACAACACCTGAAGCGCTAATACCATTATTTGATAAGCCAGTAGAGGGCTTTGGTGAATTATTTCGCCATATTTCACTTCAAGAAATTGGCTCTTCTACCATTCAGTCAAGAGCTGTTGCAGGAATGGCAAATCAAACAGTCATTTTCTGTATGCCAGGTTCAACAGGTGCTTGTGCAACTGCTTGGGATAAAATCTTAGTCGATCAACTAAATGCACAACATAGGCCATGTAATTTTGTGATGCATTTATCCTGAATCTTCAGTTGGACGCCTTTGAGGATGTGTTTTTTAGACTTAGTGGCGACGACTAGAAAGTTGGTCAACTGAGGATTCAGGTTTAAAGTAGCGGTAAGAAAACACCGAAAGGATGATGCGCTCTTGCTACGCTATACATAAAATAAATTGTTGCAAGTGCCGCCACAAAGCTCAACGTCTGTAGCTTCCTATTGTTGACTCTATTTAAGGCGATAACACCCAAAATTATATAAACTAATAATGCGATTAGCTTGACAGCTAGCCAGGCCTGAGTCGTAGGATATTGTTCAATCATTATCATCAGAGTAATTCCTGACACCAGCAATAAAGTATCAACTACTGGAGGAATAATACGGAATATTTTGTGACGAAAATGAGGGTTCTTCATAAGCATCATCACCCCACGAAAAAAAAATATCGTGAAACTCAAAGCGATCAACGTTAAATGAAAAGTCTTTATAGTTAAATACATTAGAAATATCATTAAAAGTAATATATACAGACATTCTACTTCAAACAAATCTTAAACTAAAATTAAGTTCCTTGTTAATTATCTGATACCTGATATATTGATCCTAGAATCCTCAGTTGACCGGCTCTGACTTATGGTTATTTATTTCAAAACAGCAACTTACAGTAGGATTAGTATTCACCCATTGAGTGAGTTTGCCTACACATTTGATTGCACGTTTTTTAGACTTATTGACTTGACGGCAAAAG
>JAAGZM010000006.1 GCA_024206355.1 Gammaproteobacteria bacterium
CTAATTATCGTAACTTCTCAATAGAATAAAAACTACGTAATTCTACAGCCTCGTTAGCTAATATTAGGCAATTTCATTGGAAATCTTAAATAATTTAGAACCTAATACACAATTACAAAGATATATCGATTTTTCAAAATTCGTAGACTTGTTGGATACTCAAACAATATTTTTATCTAGAGTTTCATATTTTGAAGATCAATTGGAAGGTGGTTTAACGCCAACCTTCATTATGTCAAGTAATGGAATGACAAATTTGCTGTCGCAGATTGTAAACAGTATGCCCTTAGCAAAACCAACTCCAGAAGAAAAAGCAGAACAACAAGACAAAAAAGAAGCATTACAAACTGATTATGAAACGAGAACTTATAACACTGCTTTCGGTAAGTTTCCACATTCAGAAGTAGAGTATGAAAAAGTATTTAAGCAGCATCGACACTGGGTCGATGTAAATTGCTGGCATGCGAATAAAAGTGAAAGCATGGCAATGTGGAAAATTTATGGGGAATCAACAAAATCAGTTTGTATAATTACAAATGTTAACATATATGGTCTCCTCCCGCACTGCAAGGTTTAACATTTGAGAACAGAGACAGATTTGCTGTCATATATACGGTCTTTAATGAAGTATCTTACTTCTGACCTAGATGTAACACGCGCATATTGTCCTAATCAAGTTATCGGTAATTATTACCCTTGTCAGCAACAGGTTCTCAATATGCCGGTTTTACCTGTTTGTTCATCAATCGTTAGCCTTCGCAATTCTTTGAAGAGTTTCTATTTCCTATTCTAAACTGGGGAGTATTCTTCCCCTGACACAGTAACAGCCCATGCCATTCTTGCCATCTTATTGGCATAAGCTACACAAGCTCGGTTATGCCCCCGAGTTTCAACCAGCCGATTGATCCACTGACTAAGCTTATCATTTTTCCGTTTAGCACTGGATACTACAGACTGAGAACCTTGCACCATCAAACACCGGAGGTAGCGGTTTCCTTTTTTACTTATTCCAAGTAACTTGTCCTTTCCTCCCGAACTATGTTGCTTGGGAACGAGCCCCAACGATGCGGCTACATCCCGACCTTTGCGATAAGCTGAACCATTACCCACCTCATTAAAATAGGCGCTCGATACCATCGGTCCAATGCCAGGAATAGTTTGCAAACGTCTGCAAATATCATTGCTCTTTGATGCTTGGATTATCAATTTATCAAACAGTTCAATACTGCTGTCTAATGACTCTAACTGTTCAGCAAGTTGCCTCAGTGTTATTTTAAAAGCACCTGATAAATAATCATCATCCAATAACATAGGAAGGTTTTTTCGTATAGTTCTGACACCAAGTGAAAGAGCTATACCATATTCTGCCAACAAGCTTCTGATCTGATTACACAATGCAGTTCTATGTCCTATGGCCATCGCCCTGGCTTTATGTTGAGCTTGGTTATCTTGTTGCTCGATTGTTTTAATTCCGACACTGTGAATGTGAGGTTGCCTGGCAGCAACAGAAATTGCAAAAGCATCGTTATAGTCATTTTTATTTCCGATCAAAAAGGCTTTCACGTGTTGAGGAGGGATCAGTTTCACTGTGTGACCATATTTTTCAATTTCTCTAGCCCAATAATGTGATGTTGCACAGGCCTCCAATGCCACGAGGCATGGTGGATGATTTTGAAAATACAAATGGACTTGAGCTCGTTTCAGCATTTTCTTTTTGATTAACCGCCCTTGTTGATTACAACAAACAACATGAAATACTCGCTTTGCAATATCTAATCCAATAGTAGTAATATTCATCTTGGTCTTCTCCCGTTTTGATTGTAGTTAACATTTCAATCATGGCACATAGATGCCGTAATAGGGAGGAGACCATCACATCAAGTTAGGATTGGCGCACAAATTAGAATGACAACAAACATCCACGAATTTGGTCATTTGTTAGGTCTATGGCATCAAAAAAATGCTACAAATAGTATTATGAGCTATTCTGGAGATAGGTCTATACATGCTTCAGATGTC
>JAAGZM010000007.1 GCA_024206355.1 Gammaproteobacteria bacterium
AAAATGCTCTTTCCTTGATTTCCCCTAGCTTCCATATTAATAACAACATCAACAGTTTTCCCAAGTGGATGTTGTTTCATAAATGCTTCTGCTCCGAGAAGACCAAACTCTTCACCTTCATTGATTAGTACAATCAAATCATTTTTAAATGGAGCTTGGTGCTTCATTAACTCAAGCATTTCCAAAATAATTGCTACCGCATGCCCTGCGTCTGCAGCACCAGGCCCTGCAGGAACAGAATCATAATGAGCAACCAGTAGCACTGTTTGCGATGAATCAATACCTGGAACTTGAGTAATAATGTTATTTATTTTTGAACAAGTTAGTGCTCTTTGATTGGAATTACAACTCATTGTTGTTTGAACTTCAGCGGATAATCCAAGCTCAGATAGTTGACTAATAATATTAGTTCGGAACACCTTGTTTGCGGTGGAATTTACAGGGTGAGGTTGAGGATCTACCGGTAAGATCTCAGCTAACCTTAACATAGTGTCAGTTGCCGAAAATCTTACAGACTGTTGCTCTGAAGAATTTTCTACAACATCAGGTACTTGTAAACTTAAATAGCTTCCTGCAAACAGAAGTGCCAATAACATCAAAGTTATTAAAGTCAGTTTGCTAGAATATTGGTGAAGCATGTATTTTTCCTTATTCAAAACAGCCGTATTGTTAACGACTTTCTACTTGAATAATTAATGCCATAGCAGAATCTCCAGCAGCACACCCAAAAAACATTCCAGTTCCACCGCCTTTAATAACTAACTCTTCTATTAGTTCAATAACACTTCTTAATCCGGTTGGACCTTGAGGGTGCCCCCAAATTAAAGAACAGCCATAATTGTTCATCAATGACAAATCAACGCCCATTTCTTTTGCAAAAACAAGATCATTAACCGCAAAAGGATTATGTGACTTAAACGCATCGATCTGACGAATTTCAAGTTCTGCATTCTTCAATGCCGCTTTTGCCGCAGGAATAGTAGCTTCTGGCATATAAGCTCGTTCGCAACGAGCTTGTCCGTAACTTAAAACTTTAATAACGATACTACTATCAGTACTCAGCTCTTTTGCTTTATCAGGTGTTGTCATGATCATTGCAGCATTGCCATCTGCTGGATAGGTTTGTCCACCAAAAGTGACTGAACCTTCCGGCATAACTGGTCTTAATTTGGCAAGGCCTTCTGGCGTACTAAAGGTTATCCCTTCATCACCTTGGACGGTTGTTACAATTTTCTTAAAGTTTGCATGAGGAACATCAAAAGGTAATGTCATGTATCTTTTTTGGAAGGCATATTCATCAGCAATTGCCTGTTGATATTGCTCAAGACGTTGTAATACTACATCGTGTTGCTGTTCAAGCGTAATATTATGCTTTTTTGCCACATTCTCAGCAGTTTGAACCATTGGATGACCGCCCAATGGATCGACATTAAAATTATCCATAACCCAATTTTCATGGATACCAGTACCACCAGGACCACTGGGATTAGGATAATAAATATGGGGACCATTGGATGTCCTATCGGCTGTAACGATAAAAACGCTAGACGATAATCCCATTTGAATTTCTTGATCTGCAGTTGCTATACAACGAACACCGGTAGCACAAGCTTGTGCAATTGTGGGGCCCGCAAGATTTTCAGCACCGAAACCACTGGCTAGCCAAGGTAAACCATAAAAAGATTTCTGTTGTGGGACGCTTGTTCCTAAAATACCATGATCAAAGGTATCAGGTGATATATCACGTTTTTCCAACTCATTTTTTGCTACCCAAGCTGCAAATTTTAATGGATGCAAATTTTGAATATTGCCTTGCCATTTAAAAAATGGTGTAGACCAATAACAACCATATGGAATTTCTGCAATTGCTTGACTCATCTTAGTGTTTCCCCTAAATATCCCTAACTTTTGCAAGTATTATCAAGCATTCTCTGGAAACAGCAAGCTTTTTGTCTTTAGATGTCATCCGATCAGTGGGGCTCAGGGGTAACTATCTCGCAGATAAGCACACTGTAAACCTAGAATCCTCAGTTGGACGCGTTTGAGTGTGTGTTTTTTAGGCTTAGTGGCGCCGACTAAAAAGCCGTTCATAGTCATTCTATGTAAGGCTTTTGCCGTCAAGTCAATAAGTCTAAAAAACGTGCAATCAAATGTGT
>JAAGZM010000255.1 GCA_024206355.1 Gammaproteobacteria bacterium
ACCCGTAGCGCGTTTAGAAGCCAAATAAGTTTTAAGGTCAGTTGATAACCGCCACGGTCCTTCTTTCGGAGTCCATACCTCCTTTCGCTCTTTGAGAGCGTCGATCTTCGCCTGTAATACCTTTATCTGGTTTTCTATTTCTTCAATCGTTTCTTCATTGTTCATGGGTCATCCTCTGTTGGTTGTATACACTTGCAAGCCACTACCCTGGCAGACCACGTTTTATCAAAGCGTGGGGTGAAATTGCATCCATTAGCAATCCAAAGCTCAAAGATATTGATGTGTTCTCTAGGAAGGGTGCGTAGCAAGTGCATTGCGCCAACAATTTCACCACACTGACAGGTTGCTATATAGCCAGTTGGTTTCCGTTTAGCAATCACGATTCATCCTCCCATTGCTTTGATTCGTTTGATATCCGCTAATAAATTTGCTTGAAATTCGGCATCTTCATGGGCGTAATCAGCTATAGAATCAAGCAATTTATAACACGCCTCTAGCTGTGCTTGCTGTTGCTCTATAGCGAGAAGCTG
>JAAGZM010000256.1 GCA_024206355.1 Gammaproteobacteria bacterium
CCGAAATAAAATTTCCACCTAAACAAATCGCTCACCATTGACTGCAGAAAACGCCATCAGGACAGCTGGCTTCTTGAGATGGGGGGCTTTATGCTTCCTATACCTGAATCGAATGAATCTTAGATCAGATTGTTTCTTTCAAGAAGAGATTAAAATAAACAATCCTAGGAAGATAGAAACGATTGACTGTCTTCCTTTTGATATATATTTTGAAAAAGTATTTAAAGGTCATCACCAAATTTCTTTTCTTTCAAAGACAACTGGAAGAGCAATCTTAGAGCGACAACAGATACCTCATAAGGGAACAAGATTTATAAATGTTGATAATGTAACATATGTCATTTCAATTCCAAGGGCAGATCATGTCTCTGTAGGTTTAGGTCAGAGGTTTGCTAGCATTGTTATTCATGAAATCAAAGATTAATTATTATGCACAAGAGATTTCTCGATTTGAGTTTATAGAGTTTAGTATGAACAAAAATAAAATTTAAAATATATTGGATGTATAGAAGGAAAGTATGAATATAAAAAAAGATGCTCTAAGTTGGATTAATTCTTTATCTGGTTTTCAGGGTGGAAATCCTGATTCCAATCTATGGTTCTGTGGATTAGAGTATCAAGATGTAAATTTAAAAAAACATATCCAAGAATTAAATGAAAAATGTTACGATAAGAATCATTTTCCAAGCTTAACACCCATAGAAAGTAAAGAGGCGGTTGAAGGTGAAAAGTTCAATAAGGCTCTAAAAGAATTTACTGAATTCTATAATAACGTCGAAAAAATTGATTCTTCTAATATGTTTACAGAGGGAGGGGAAGTTTTCAAGTTAAACCTTTTTCCTTTGCCTCAGTCATCCTCTGGAGAGTATTACGATGAAGATATCTACAAAGCAACAGGTATAATCTCGAAGGCAGAGTTAACTGCATTGTGTATGGGGAAGGATGGGCGTTTTTCAAAGTTTCAAGAATTACTAAATAGCTATAAACCAGAAAGCAAAGTAATAATTTGTTGCTCTAGAAAACATCGATATAATTATATATTAGCTTTCGGTGGTAAAGAGGAATTAAATAAACATTTAAAAGATGAAAGAGATGAAGAATTACAATGTTTTGAATTTTCTAGTCCAAGTAGGCAAAATAAATATTGTACTTTGTACGAGCTTAATAATGGTGCAAAATTATTTGTAGTACCATTTCTTTCCGGGCAGGCATCTTCGCCTGATAGTAAAGAATTGGCTAATTTGGTAATCGAGATAAAAAAAAGAGTTTAGATTTTGCTGTATGTCTTGCGACTAGTAAGTGCAATTGTATTGACTGTGTGAAGGGGCAGAGGTTTATGATATGAGTTTCTAGACGAATTCTTTTAGCCTGTTTTTTTTATGAAGCTTTTGATTCTTGTAAATTCTTTTAACCTGCTAGTGGCCTTCATATGTCCATGAAAGGGTTGTTCTGAATGGCATTCTACGCATAATGCTTTTCTTCCTCTCGGCTATAACTTCTTGATCGCACAAGTGTTATGCCATGAATAACAGCCTTTTTCAATTCTACCGGTGAGAAATGTGGGCTAGTAACCGACGGGATTTTCGGATCGACGACCTGGGGCGGATCGCTGCTTGGTGTGTATGGTTGGAGCCCCGCTGGCCCGGAGTTGCGAGTTTTACACGTAGAGAACATTGTGAGAATATTCAGGTTTTCCAGGGACC
>JAAGZM010000257.1 GCA_024206355.1 Gammaproteobacteria bacterium
ACGCCGGCATGCAAGCTAAAACCGGATTCCTTTGCAGCCTGCGAATTACCCCGGTCTTCGCTAACGCCAGCCATTGTCTTCAGTGTGAATACTTTCTTACCCTGCTGGGCCCCACCGCGACCCGGTAGGTGATCGAGTGACCCAGCAATTGCTGCATTGGATCTTCATCCAGCCCGTCCAGTTGCAGGTAACTGTTCTCTTCGTCCCTCTCCAGTAGCCCCTGGCGTTCCAGATAAGCGGCCAACACAAGACCTCTGACCCTTAAAGGGGTGCGTCCCCTTTTCTCCTTTTAATGGGTGACCCCTTTTCCCTCTTTTAATTTTGGTGCGCTACACTCAGGCTTTTAAATATTGTTTTTGCCTGGAATTGTAGCCTTATTTTTTTATTGCAATCTTCAATTTCTTCTTTTAAACCTTCGTGTTCAGATTTAATAAGACGTAATACTTCTAGTGCCTCTTTTTGAAGATCTAAATTCTTCAATGAAACTGCAGCCCCAAACAAAGCGTAATTTGTTGCTTTTTCATTGGGGTAATGGTTAGCAAATTCAACATAGGATTTTAAAGATTCAATGTCTCTACCTAATTCATAAAGAGCATCTGCATATGCATACATCGTGAGTCTATCAAGTTTTTCTGCCTGAGATAAATTTGTGTAATCTTCAACAACTTCTTTATGCTTACCATTCCTTGCTTTTGCCAATAAAGCTTTTACTTTTTCTTCATTCATGAAATTTCACCAATCATCTCCTGTAGGTGAAGGGTCGGCACCTCCACGGCCAGTTCTGTCCTTTCTATCGAGGTATAGGAAGCATAAAGCCCCCCATCTCAAGAAGCCAGCTGTCCTGATGGCGTTTTCTGCAGTCAATGGTGAGCGATTTGTTTAGGTGGAAATTTTATTTCGGCGTTTTTTAGGCGACCACGCTCTGTTACAGCTGG
>JAAGZM010000258.1 GCA_024206355.1 Gammaproteobacteria bacterium
ATCATTGATTTCAAATAATCCTTCCAATATATCAATAAAACACGCATCATCAATTTCAGGGTTAAAACCAGTTGCTTCTAATAAAACATAATACGGATGAGGAGAGTCCATCTTAGGTAGCACTAAATTTGGGTCCGTCGACATAAAATCATAGAAGCTTTTCCACATAACCTCAAAACTTGACAAAGTACTTCCAAATTGAGATTTAGCTGCTGCCAACAAGTTCATTACATCGTCAAAACTATCGGCAGCAAGAAAAGCAGTATTTCGACTTTTTGGTTTAGGTCGTAGTCTTAAAACCGCTCGAGTAATTACACCTAAGGTACCCTCACTGCCGATAAAAATTTGTTTTAAATCGTAACCCGTATTGTTCTTTATCAAAGACTTCATATTGGTAATAATTGAACCATCGGCCAAAACAACTTCAATACCCAGCACCTGTTCACGGGTCATCCCATAACGAATCACTTCATTACCACCAGCATTCGTAGCAAGCGTACCGCCAATCGTACAACTTCCCCTTGCACCCAAATCAATAGGATAAAGAAAACCAGCAACTTCGGCAGCTTCTTGTACTCGTTGCAAAGTTGCGCCTGCATCAACAGTTATTGTACTTTCAATCTCGTTGACTGCTTCAATGTTGTTCATTCTCTCAAGCGAAAGGAATATTTCCCCTACTCCGGCTGAAGCTACCCCAGTCAGTCCAGTATTACCGCCCAAAGGTAAAACAGCCTGATCTGCATCAAAACAAAGTGTCATCACTTGAGAAAGTTCATGGGTTGAAGCTGGTCTGACAATAGCATCAGCTGCCATTTTGTCATTTGCTCCCCAACGGGCAATACGTTCTCGAACTTCATCACCTTTGATGATTCCTATTTGACCAACAATGGCCTCTATTTTTTTGAGAAGTTCAGGCATAATAATTTTCCCTTGCGTTTTACAAATAATAAGTCAATTAAAAGTTATCCAATACAGTACCTACACATAATCACATCTTGCAGATGTAAAGTTTAAGACTTCAATTTAGCCAGTAAATTAAAAACTTTGTTAGCAAAATTTCCATAGGGAGGCATCAGGTACTTCATCGATGTAATATTAGCCTGATAGAAAACTGGACGTAACTTAGAGAAGGTAATAAAGCCTTCATAACCGTGATAATGTCCCATACCACTACCTCCAACACCACCAAAAGGTAAATCATGTTGTGCTACATGAAAAAGCGCATCATTAACAGTTACACCACCTGACATAATACGTTCAATATATAATTCTAAAAGTGCTTTATTCTTGGTGAATGGATAAAGTGCCAAAGGTCTATCTTTACTATTGATGTAATCAATTACCTCTTCAGGCTCACTATAGCTTTTAACCATTAAAATTGGACCAAAAGTTTCTCTGTTACAAATAATCATATCTTCTGTTGTATCTAAGACAAGTGTAACGGGAAACTTACGTGTTTCGACTTGCTTTTCCTGTTCACAAAGATTAATTATCGTTGCACCTTTTGACTCAGCATCATCTATCAAATCACTTAAACGCTGGAAAGCACGATCATCAATAATTGATGTAAAGTCTTTGCTATTAATGTCTGGAACATGTTGTTTAATCCATTTCTTCACTATTTCAATAAATTCGATAGTTTGTGATTGATGGACAAAAACATAATCTACCGTGGTGCAAATTTGACCGGCATTAAATTGTTTAACAAACATTATCCGTTCAACAGCTTTTAATAAAGGATACTCTGGATCAATAATTGCTGGCGATTTACCACCTAACTCTAATGTCACAGGAGTTAGATTTTGCGCAGCTGCTGCCATTACTTTTCTTCCCGTTGCACCTGAACCTGTAAACATTAGATGATCAAAGGGTATTTTAGAAAATTCGATGCCAACGGTTCCTGTTTCTTCAAAAAATTGAAGTTTTTCAGGTTTGAAGTATTTAGGAACAAGTTTCATAAGCAAGCGAGTTAAATGGATAGAGTTTTCTGACATTTTAACCATCGCGCAATTTCCTGCAGCAAATACAGAAGATAACCCAGAAAAAGATAAGTTAATGGGAAAGTTCCAAGGAATAATCAAACCGACAACACCTAACGGCTGAGGGATCACACGGTTTTTAGCGCCAAAATAAAGCATCTGATCAGTTTCACGTGATTGGACTTTCATCCACTTTTTCAGGTGTTTAATTGAGCTGTTGATATCATCAGTTACAGCAATGATCTCTGCAAATAAACTTTCGTGATATGAACGGTTCCCATAATCTTTACTAATTGCAATTAATAATTCTTCACGATTATTAGTTAATAATTTTTTTAAATTGGTGAGATGTGCTTTACGTTCTTCGTAACTTTCATGTGAGCGACTTAAAAAGTTGTCACGTTGCACTGAAAAACTGGATAGTAAATTTTGTGATATATCAGAATCATTCATAAAATTAAATTTCACCGATTTATTCAATTAATTGCATTTTATTCTACAGCATATTTATATCTATTTAAGTCTTATCAGGACAAATTTACGATTAACTACCTCAGAAGCTTAAAACTTTGCTTATCCTACAAGTATGAGTAAACTGTGCCTATGCATTTATGCTTATTAATCTGCAATAACAATGTAAAGGATTGTATCTATTATGACCGAATATCACTGTGATTATCTATTTACAGGTAGCCACCTTTTTACAGCACAAGGCGGTGAAGAACAGATCATTCTAAATGCAGCTATTGCAGTAAAAGATCAAACCATTGTTTGGCTAGGCAAGCAAACAAGCATACCTGAAGATTACAAGAATCCATCAAAAGCAGTTTATGAGCTCGATTCAGGTTGGATCACTCCAGGATTAATTGATTGTCATAGTCACCTAGTCTATGGCGGCAATCGTTCAAATGAGTTTCGTAAACGACTTGAGGGTGAAAGTTATGAAGCGATTGCTCATCAAGGTGGAGGAATATTATCTACCGTGAAGGCAACTCGTGAAGCATCTGAAGGATCATTACTGTTATCAGCAGCCAGAAGACTAGAAACATTGCTTAATGAAGGTGTTACTACCGTTGAAATAAAGTCAGGCTACGGTCTTAATCTTGAGACTGAAATGAAGATGTTGAGCGTTGCAAGACAGTTGGGCAAAAACTTTCCTGTAGATGTTCGAACAACACTGCTTGCTGCTCATGCACTGCCTCCCGAATATAAAGATAATTCTGATGTCTATATCGATCATATATGTGACGTAATATTGCCTGCTGTAAACGATGCAAATCTGGCAGATGCAGTAGATGGTTTTTGTGAAAACATTGGCTTTACCGCTAAGCAAATAGAGAAAGTCTTTAAGAAAGCAAAATCTCTTAACTTACCTCTGAAATTACATGCTGAACAACTGAGCAATCAAAATGGAGCTGCTTTAGCTGCTTCTTATCAGGCGCTATCAGCTGATCATTTAGAATATTTGGATGAAGCAGGTGTAAAAGCGATGGCAAAGAGTAATACAGTTGCAGTGTTACTGCCTGGCGCCTTCTACTTTTTACAAGAGACTAAATTACCGCCTATAGATTTATTACGAAAATACAAGGTACCAATGGCTATTGCAACAGACTGCAATCCTGGAAGCTCACCTTGCAATAGCCTATTGCTTATGTTGAATATGGCTTGCACTCAATTCAAGTTAACCACAGAAGAAGCCTTGATGGCAGTCACTAAGCATAGCGCTCAGGCTCTTGGTTTACAGGATACTCACGGCCAGTTAAAAGTAGGAATGCAGGCAGACTTTGTACACTGGTCTATCGATGAGCCGGAAGATCTTGCTTATTATTTTGGTGACAATCCATGTCGGCTGGTAATTAAGAAAGGTCAACCACTTATCTAACTATTGTGACCAATCTAGTAAGACTTTGATGATCATCTGTAGTTGAATCTTTACTTTTTCTGCTTTGGCTGCATTCCATGACATAGTTGATTCATCCATATAAGTTGCCTGTGATAATTCGAGTTGAATGGCATGGACGTTATTCTCAGGCTCGCCATATTGTCTGGTAATGTAACCGCCCTTAAAGCGGCCATTAGACACTCTACTCCACGATTGAAAATCCAAATTTTCAATTGCAGCTAATAATGAGCTATCACAACTCTTTCCTGCACTCGTTCCAAAATTGAAATCAGTGAGTTGACCTTCAAAGAAGCGAGGGACGTGCGATGCAATTGAATGCGCTTCAAATAAAATCGCATAACCGTGTTCAGAAACAATCTCTGCAAGTGTGTCTTTAATACAATGATGATAAGGTTTCCATGCCCTATTTACACGTTCGCAAATTTGCTGTTTGGTGGGTTGCATACCTGTTAGATAAATAGCGCTGCTATCAAAGCCAGTAGTTGTACATAGTTCTGTATTATCAGCACCAGGGTATAAATCTTTACCATCAGGATCACGATTTAAATCAATATAATAACGTGACCATTTTGGCTTTAGAATATGAATACCGAAATCAGCTGCAAAATCATAGAGCCTGTCTAAAAACCAATCTGTATCTTTGGATTGTTTTGCATCCTCTGTTA
>JAAGZM010000259.1 GCA_024206355.1 Gammaproteobacteria bacterium
CAGGTAACTGTTCTCTTCGTCCCTCTCCAGTAGCCCCTGGCGTTCCAGATAAGCGGCCACTCGATGACCAATGGTGTTGACCAGTCTGCACAGTTCATCCTTGTCCGGAGCTTTTGTACGGTGAAACATCACTTTACCGACAAATTAAAGATTAAAAGCACCTTGGACTTTGCCCTTAAGAAACCCATGAGAAAAAGAAATAACGGGGCTAAAAAGGTTATTTGGTCTGACTTTTATAAGACCAAACACCTCTGTAACTCGCTTATATCAAGGATAATTAGATGTGATCCCAAAAACTATCTGCTGCTGGAGCGTCTATAGTCTTACAGATGGAAATAAAAATTTCCTATAAAAAAAACTAATGCAAAATCGAAAAATGGTATTATCATATGATTTCTTTATTTAACGATCTAGGATGATACATATCTGTTGCCACTTGCGATTAATCTAATTGCGTCCAGCCTTTGTTTTCTTTACCTATTTGTAAAACACCAAAAAGAATCGCAATTCCTATTAATCCACCAAATGACGAACTTATGGCAATTCCAGATAAAACATTCACACCGGTAACTACAATTGATGATGCAACAAAACCATAGAATCCCCACTTTTTCAATTTCAGTAATGCGATAGAACAAGTCAAATTCACGACACCGAAAAAGCATAAAACTGGAATTGTCCAAGCCGGAAAGTTTGCCACATTAGCTATTAATAAATATAAATATAATAGAAATGTTCCTGAGTTAGCAATGATCATTAAAATCAAATAAGCAGTTAAACACCCGTGGCGACTTTTTTTACCTTGTAGATTATTTGGGTTAATAAATTCTTCAGTTTCTGGTGCTTGATAAGGGTTAGTTGTCATTTTTGTAGTTCCTTTTATTTATTTTAGCTAACCTTATAAGTATGCGACAAGTCGTACTTTTCGGTACTTTCTTTGATTTTGGTAAAGCGGCGGCATTTTAGCTGCCCCCAACTTTTTTCATTTAGGTCACAATAATCCTACGCGGGTATAGGAAGCATAAAGCACCCCATCTCAAGAAGCCAGCTGTCCTGATGGCGTTTTCTGCAGTCAATGGTGAGCGATTTGTTTAGGTGGAAATTTTATTTCGGTGTTTTTTAGGCGACCACGCTCTGTTACAGCTGG
>JAAGZM010000260.1 GCA_024206355.1 Gammaproteobacteria bacterium
CTATTGGCAATAACTCAGCATAAACATCATCCCACTTCTCACCAATTTCTAAATGGTTTCCTAGCTCCTGAGTTTCAATATCAGCCTCAAGTGCCCTAGCAAGTATTTCTGTTGCCTCTAGATTCATATTCACCTAACGCCGCGCTCAACTGCACCAAAATGCGGAGGCCGTCTTTTTGGCCGGAGCTTTTTGGTGTCAGATTGCAGCGCCTTGTTCTGTGTTTCCAAGGTAATTCACCTTGCTTATATATATTTTGGACGCACTAACCAAAGAGGCAGTGCAGACACTACAATAATGGTCTAGTTTGCCATGCTCAAACTCAAATACCAATTTCGCCATTTCAATGTCTTCTGGTTTGAACCCCTCTTTGATAACCAAACCATAAAATGTTTCTTTGAGACTATTTAGGGATAAACGCAATGGCTCTATGTGAAGAAACATTTTTGGACACGGCTGTTTTTCAGTAATCTGTATTTCGATGGATTCGATTCCAGCGGTTTCACATGCTTGCCCCAAGTGTGGGTGCACAAACGATAGTGCGCTCACCGAATGATGTGCAATGCTTTGTACAACACTTTTTAGTCGCTTACGAGATGGCATGATTACCTTTACACAGAACGCCGCGTTCAGCGGTCAACAAAGCGCGCAGCGGTTTGTTGATCCGGCTGCAACGCCTTGTTATGAGGTGGATTAATCAATATATTTTGCCTCTTTGACAAATACACAATATTTCTTAACGGCTTGTTCGAAGGCAGTTTTATCTTTGTTTTTCTTTGAACTTTGATAGTGGAGTTTTAACAATAAAGCATTCTGCTTTAGCAAAGCGCCTTCGACTATTACCATGCTATTTATACAACCAATCTGTTTTTCAAATGGCAGTGCTGTGCCTGTTGCGCGAATACATTCATCGACATATTCAGCAGACTTACGTGCTCTTTCGAAATTGAAGTCATCTTCGACCATGTCTAGTTCATCGATATTTGTTCTTTTTTCGCAAAATGATTCTGCTTGAACCTGCGTTAAGAATGCCAACAAGATAATCGGTAGCCATTTATGCATGGAGAACCTCATAAC
>JAAGZM010000039.1 GCA_024206355.1 Gammaproteobacteria bacterium
CTGGTAAAAGAGAAAGATCGTGCTTGGCATGCTGGAGTAAGTTATTGGCAGGGTAAAACTGGTCTAAACGATCAATCCATCGGTATTGAACTCGTCTATCTTTCACCTTGTGATCAATCAGAGCAACCGATTGCATATCATACTGGGCTTAATAGTAATGCAGTATCCGATAGCATTTGTTTTTATCCTGACTATGATGATAAACAAATCTCACTATTAATTGACCTTGTGAAAGATATTCTTGAACGTAATCCTGAAATTTCACCAACCCAAATTATTGGACATTCGGATATTACACCAGATCGCAGAGTTGATCCTGGCCCAAGGTTTCCTTGGCATAGACTTTACAAAGCTGGAATTGGCGCCTGGTATGAACAAGAGAAGGTGACGGAGTATTGGAACCAATTTCTAGATAGTCGACCATCTATTGGTGTCATTCAAGCGGCACTAAGAGCATATGGATATGGAATTATTGAGACAGGTATTCTTGATGCTCCCACTATTAATGCCCTAACTGTATTCCAAATGCACTTTCGCCCATGGGAAGTGAATGGAAAGATTACAGCTCAAACATCGGCAACATTATTTGCGCTACTCGATAGATACTTTCCCAAAAAGCTAGAAAGACTTCAACAACGTATTGAAAATGAAAAAACGACGGCAAATATTAAAACTGAAAGCAATTTTCTTGGTCAGTTTGATGGGCTTTTCCCATCACTAGATACCAGTACTCGCAAACTTGTTAAAAATCGAAAAATTTTTAAGGCATACGAAGGTACTGGGCTGTTAAATATTACCAGTGATGGTGCAAACTCTGCAGA
>JAAGZM010000261.1 GCA_024206355.1 Gammaproteobacteria bacterium
CTCAGATGGTAGGGTGATCCAACATAATAATAGTAATGGCAACTTGCGCATTACGGGTATAGCTGGGGATAATTTGCAAGTAGGTTCGATTTTATTGGTATCCAATTGCGAAAGGGGGGCTATTTTTCAGGTATCAACTAGTTTAGCTGGAAGCACTTATTATCTTGTAAAGAATCTCGTTAATGGTACTGGCACTTCTATGACTCCAGGTAATAGCACTAGGGATCTTGGCAGTAGGTATCTTGATGCAAGTGTTGCTCGATTAGGAACTCGGACATATTTCATCGCAAATTCAGGCTTTGATGATAACGTATCGGCACTTTGGCGTATCGATAATGCTGCAGACCCTGTCGAATTACTTCAGGGTGTGGAAAATCTGCAAATTTCATATGGTGTAGATACTAACGGTGATAGAGTTGTCGATAACTATGTTGCTGCGAATGCAGTGGGTAGCTGGGCTAATGTTTCGAGCGTGCGTTTAAATATATTGATCAGCTCTTTATCCGATAATGTTGTAAATTTAGGTGGTAATAAACAAACATATATCTTCAATGGTGAGGATGTTACAGCAACGGACTATCGCCTCAGGAAGGAATTTACTACAACCGTGGCTATCAGGAATTTACTTCAATGAAAAGACTTAGCAACCAAAATGGAGCAGTATTAATTACCAGCTTAATCTTTCTGCTTATTATGACATTGCTAGCCTTATCTTCTATGCAAAATACCTCTTTAGAAGAAAAAATGGCCGGTAATGTGAGGGCGCAAAACATTGCCTTCCAGGCAGCAGAGGCAGCATTAAGGGGAGGAGAGGCATATTTGCAAGGCTTGACCATAAGGCCGACAGCTGTCACGAATGGGCCTGTTTGGCCTTTATATGACCTAGATGAAATAGATTCTCTCAGTGCTTTCACGACATGGTGGCAAGATTGGAGTGAAACAAATTGGGAAAATAACGCAGTAAGTTTAACGGAACTAACAGGCGTTACAGCCCCGCATTATGTAATCGAAGAAGTTGCTTTGGTACCTTTCTCACTTAATACTGGTTCAAATGGTGATGGTGTTGGGGTCAATTATTACCAAATCACGTCAAGAGGCAGTGATCTGAGTGGTAATGTTAGGGTTATTCTGCGCTCTACCTTGAGCAGAAGGTTTTAAAAAATACTTTTATTAGGACATTTTTTTGGGAAATATGAATATGAATATGAATAGTTTAAATCTAAAAAGAAAAGTTGTGCTAGCTTCAGCAATACTTATTGCGTTTCCAGCACAGATATTTGCGTTATCCATCGCAACTAAGCCTTTATATATCGGCAGCTCCGGCGTAGCTCCTGCGGTAATGATCATGCTCGATAATTCAGGCAGTATGATTAAAGCATTGACTGGTAATGTTGAGCAAGTACAGCAAGGCTATGATGTTAACAAGATTTATACAGGTATTTTTGAATCGGATCAAATGTATCAATATAATGAGTTAATCCCTGTTAATCCAGATGCGTATTATACAACGGTAGATACTGCAAGAGAAGGTGCTTTTATTGAAGCAGATTGCACCCCCTCTATTAGTGACACAATTTGTTGGCATGGAAACTACCTAAACTATCAAACAGGACGAAAAATTGATGGAGCTCGCAATGCCCTTGTCGGTGGAAAGCTGGAAAGTAACGAGGCGTATGATTACGGCTCTGGTTTATCCTACAAAATTGTCGGTGCTAACTCGTTTGCAGATGACAAAATCGTACAGACAAATTCTCCTCTAAATACTACATACACACCAATCCCTAACTATACCACCTACGCAAAGTCTCCGTCTAGATTCGATCATGGTTGGCCAGATTGGCCACAGTGGACAGCCTCTGGGGAACCGCCACTCCCAATCCTGAGTGGTCACATAAAGAATAACTACAAACCTTACGGAATGCTAATGTATCAGAATGGAAATCCTCCAGAAGTCAGTAATAAAGATCCTTATATAATATACAACATTGCTATAGCTGTCGCTGAAAAACCTACTGGTCTATTGCACGCTATTAAGGATGATGTTCGTTTGGGTGTTTCGTTTTATTCCTATGATAAAACTGATGAAAATATTTACAAAGAAAACGTAAATAATGGTGGAACCTTGAACTTTCAAATCCCAAAGAATCCTTTTGTTAAGTACCCAGCAAATTCACTTCTTACTGAAGATGAAAGAGGTTATCGTCAATTATCTGGCTATATCGGTACAGATATTGAAGAGCTCAGTGATGCAATACAACATATGCCAACCATCTGGGGTACAACCCCTTTGGGTGAAAACCTTTACGAGGTTTTGCAGTATTTTCAGCAGAATGACCCTTACTATACGAACGAGGATACGTTACCTAATTTTGAAAAAGCAGACAACTCTAATAAAAACCGAGACCCTTTCTATTACCCTGATGTTGATGCTAAATTAGAATGTGCTGAACCCAAAGTTATTATATTTACTGATGGAGAACCTGCTGCTGACGAGAGCTTTCCTGACGACTTTCCCTCCACCAGTGTCACTCTAACCGATCATAATGCTCTATCTGAAGTGGCTAAGTGGGGTTTTTGTAAAGAAGAGACTACTTGCCCTGATGCTAATGGTTTTGGCACACGTGATTTAAGGTCTGACATTGAAGGTAATCAGGCACTTCGCGTTTATACGGTTTACTTTGGTGAAGAAGACACACAACCTCAAATATTGAAAGACGCAGCTGACAATGCAGGGGGAAAGAGTTATGAGGCAACAGATGATAAGGCATTAGAAGCTGCAATACTGGATATCATTTATGATATTCCTGTTACGAAAAGTTCGGCAGCGGCAGCGTCATTTGATTCTGCTTGGGGTTCTGGTGGGACCTATTTGTACCAGTCCATGTTTAACGCTGAAAATTGGACAGGTGATTTACTTGCTTATGAAATTCAATCTGATGGTACTTTAGGAAGCCTACCAACATGGACAGCTGCTGACCAGTTAGACGATGTTAGCTTCAACAATAGAAAAATCTTCACCACCAACTACGATGACGATGGCGATCAAGTAGGGAATCTTTTTCAAGCCAACTTTATATCCCCTAGTCAAAAAAATCAGATAACTACTACCAATGATCAGACCGAAGCCGAATTTATTATGAAATACATTAGCGGAGATACGACGAACGAAAGTGACGCATCTACTTATGATTATAGACAGCGTGATCATGTTTTAGGAGATATAGTTCACTCTTCGGCTATCTATGTAGGTGACCCTTCTTTATATAAAATAAATGATTCCTCCCAACAACGAATACCAGTTATTTATGTCGGTGCTAATGATGGTATGTTACACGCCTTTAAAGCTACTGATGGCAGTGAGCTTTTTGCCTATGTACCTACTGAGTTATTTCCTAAGTTGAAAGAATTAACAAGCCCTACTTATTCTCATCAATATTATGTTGATGCCACTCCAAATACAGGTGATGTTGACTTTGGTTCAGCTGGTTCAGCTGATTGGCACACAATTTTGGTTGGTGGCTTAGGTGCAGGAGGGCAAGGTGTTTATGCACTAGATATAACGGACCCCGCACACTTTGTTAAAGAGAATGTGCTCTGGGAGTTTAACGATGATCATGATGAAGACTTAGGTTACACCTTCGGAGAGAACAATATTGTAAAAATGGCTAATGGTTCATGGACAGTTATTTTTGGCAATGGCTATGGTAGTACAGAGGCAGATGGAAAACCAAGCACTACAGGAAACGCGGTACTTTATATTGTAAATATTCAGACTGGCGAAGTATTAAAGAAAATTGACACAGGAGTGGGCTCAACTACAAACCCTAATGGCTTGAGTGGTCCGGCACCGGTAGATATTGATGGCGATAATATTGTTGACTACATCTATGCTGGTGACTTATACGGAAATATGTGGAAATTTGATGTGAGTGATACTGACGAATCTAACTGGGGTGTGGCGTTTAGTGGCAAACCTCTGTTTACCGCCTGTGCTGGTTCTAATTGTACTTCAGATCCTGCTCAACAACCTATTACGAGCAGACCACAAATTGGACGCCACCCTACGGGGAAAGGCTATATGGTCTTTTTTGGTACAGGTAAATCTTTTGAAACTGACGATGCTACAAGTAGTGGTCAAAATACCCAAACTTTTTATGGTATTTGGGACAGGGAAACTGATCATCAGGAATTCGATAGAACACACTTATTAGAACAGAAAATAATAAAAGAGACGGAAGTTACGGTAAACGGTGTAAAAGATTATGCATATAGAACACTCTCTGATAATGCAATAAGCTGGCACAGTAGCACGAGCTCCTTGCCTTCAGGCGACTCCACACACCTTGGTTGGTATATGGATCTCATTAATACCTATGGTAGCAATACCGACAATTATGGTGAAAGGCAGATTACTAACTCTGTTTTATCAGAATATAAAATAACCTTCACGACCATGAGTCCAGTTGTTGATGGTTGTGCAATAAGTGGCACAGGCTGGACAATGGACTTATCTCCTATTGATGGTGGTCCACTAGAAAAAACGCCCTATGATGTGGATGGAAACGGATCTTTTAATGCTACTGATTTTCTTGAAGATCTGGCGACATCGGGTTATAAGAAATTAACAGGAGGAATTCCTGCTGGCTCAAGTCGTAATATTGACAGTAACGGAAAAGAGTTTGACTATACTACAGGTTCAAATGGAGATATTGGAATAAAGTCAATTAATCTGGAAGCAACTCCTAACCAAAGGGCGTCTTGGCGGCAGTTATTTTAATAGGCAATTATAATAGGTTTAGATGATGCATAAATTTGGGAAAAATGGTTTTACCTTGATCGAGTTACTGATTGTTGTGGCAATTTTAGCAATTTTAGCATTAATTGCATATCCGTCTTATACAAATATGGTGCAGAAAGCTCGACGTACAGATGCGCGTGCCGCACTGAGTATGATAGCCTCAGCTCAAGAGCAATTTTATACAGTAAACGGTACTTACGCCGATGATTTGACAGCTTTATCTATTCCTGGAGTGCAGCAAATTAACAATATAACTTTCAGTGAAGAGGGACACTATATCTTAACAATAAATTTAGATGATGGGTTTACAGCTATAGCGACAGCTACAGCTACTCAGGCTAGCGATGACTGTAATTCATTTACATTGAATAGTTTAGGCGTACGGACTGCAACAACAGATAATTGTTGGTAACTTCTCAATAAGGCGGGGCAATTCCCGCTGTATTAAACCATTTCTAATTCCCAAAGGTTAGAATAGA
>JAAGZM010000262.1 GCA_024206355.1 Gammaproteobacteria bacterium
AAATTTCTAAGTTGATTAAAATCGGTGACTTCTTTGCAACGCCTGGAGGAAGTACTGAAAAGTTATGGCTTTATTGCGCAAAAGTTGATGCATCAGATGCAGCAGGAATTTTTGGGCTTGAAAATGAGGATGAAGACATCCGTACCTTTACAATGAACTTAGATGAAGTAGCAAAAGGGTTAGATGATGGGTTATTTGAAAATGCTACTAGCATCATTGCATTACAATGGTTGCTGTTGAACCGTAAAAAAGTCCACAGTTCTTGGAATAAGTTTGATTGAAATGAATTTGCTGAGGACATTTTCTAAGAATACTGGCATAATTGGTCCTAGAAAATACGGAAATTAACGGATGCTGCAAAAGAATTACAAGTACAACTTCAGTAACTTTATGGGTCAGTGCGAACTGAATTACATGTTGCTGTGTCAGTTACTTCCAGATCTAGATAATGAAGATCAATTCGAGTATTTAATTGACGAAAAATATCAGATGAACCTTTTAGTGACCGAGCGTTGTCGTTATACAACCTGTGTTCGTTTTTCAATCAGTAGTTCAAAACAGCCAGACTGGTTACCTGAAACAGGTATCGATATTAGGTTATATCATGATGCCGGCCTTGCAGAAGTTGTTGATAGTCGTGGAGTTTCTATGGAACCTGTGAATCCTTATCCAAATTCTGATATGCTACAGAAAAATGAAAAACAGGGTTTGAATGAGTTTTTAGGAGAATGGTTATCATTCTGCCTGAAAAATGGGCAAAGTACTGAAGAAATAGTATACGAAGATCTTGCAGGAAAAGGGGAGTAGCTTTTGACTCGTTGGAAACAAGAACAAGAAGAACTCAACATCCAAGTAGATGGTAGACCGGCAAAGATAATACAAATTACCGATCCACACATTTTTAAAGCTAAGAAAGGCTCTTTATTGGGCTTAGAAACCAGAAAGAGCCTAGAGGCTATTTTGGATAATATTCAGCGTCAGGAAATTAATGCCGATTTAATCCTTGCTACTGGTGATATTAGTCATGATCAATCACCTGAGTCTTATCAATATTTTGCTCAAACCATGGATGTCCTTGAAACGCCTATCTGCTGGATACCTGGTAACCATGATGACGTATTTCAGATGTCGGAATTATTGAACTCAGAATATATATCACGTGCTAAAAAGATTAATATTGGTGACTGGCAAATTGTTCTTTTAGATTCAAGTCTAACGGATCAAGTTTATGGCCGACTAGGACGAGAACAACGAACTTTTTTACAAAAATCAATACAATCACTTACCTCAAAATATCTATTACCAGTGTTGCATCATCACCCTGTTGATATTCAATGTCAGTGGTTAGAGCCATTAGGACTAGAAGATGCTGAAGAATTATTTGAAATATTAGACAGCTGTTCTTCAGTTCGAGGCTTGCTCTGGGGACATATCCACCAAATGTACGATCAGTATCGTGGAAAAATTAGAATGCTGGCAACACCGTCTTCATCGATTCAATTTAAACCACTTTCAAAAGAATTTGCTGCAGATTCTGAGAGTCCAGGCTACCGAATTTTAGAGCTAGATACAGATGGTAAAATTGAAACTCAGGTAAAACGTATCAAACATATTGAGTTTACAGTGGATTATACTGTTAAAGGGTATTAATATTCATTGCTAACATAAACTTTGGACCCAAATTACCTCAAAGATGACTAATAACTATACGGCAGAAGCCATTGAAGTTCTTTCCGGACTTGAACCGGTGCGAAAGCGCCCAGGCATGTATACTGAAACCACTCGACCTAATCATTTAGCTCAAGAAGTCATCGATAACAGTGTCGATGAGGCTTTGGCTGGTTTTGCAAAAAATATCACGGTTATATTACATAAAGACGGATCGATTGAATCATCTGATGACGGTCGTGGTATGCCTGTCGATATTCACCCGGAAGAAGGTATACCTGGCGTTGAAGTCATTATGACTAAGCTACATTCAGGTGGTAAGTTCTCAAATAAAAATTATGAATTCTCAGGTGGTCTACATGGAGTAGGTGTTTCCGTTGTTAATGCCTTATCAACAAGACTTGAAGTGAGAGTGAGACGAAACGGTCAAGAATATTTTTCGGCTTATGAAAATGGTGAAAAGGTTCATGAACTTGAAGTTGTAGGAACAGTAGGCCAAAGAAATACGGGTACGACAATTACATTTTGGCCTGATCCCTCATTTTTCGACTCTGGTCGTTTTTCTATTTCTCGATTAAGACATGTTTTGCGAGCAAAGGCAGTGCTTTGTTCAGGTCTTAGGATACGATTTTTTAATAATATCTCAGGTGATAAAGATGAATGGATTTATGAAGATGGTCTCACTGATTATCTTCTTACCACTTGTGTTGGCAATACAATGTTGCCTGAAGAACCTTTCACTGGAGCAATGTCGGGAAATGGTGAAGCTGTTGACTGGGCATTATTTTGGCTACCAGAAGGCGGTGCTTCGGTTGCTGAAAGCTATGTTAATTTGATTCCAACGGCTTTAGGTGGAACCCATGTTAATGGCTTACGCGCAGGTTTATTAGAAGCGATGCGAGAGTTTTGTGAGTTTAGAAACCTGTTACCTAGAGGTGTCAAACTAGCGCCTGATGATATCTGGGATAAGCTCAATTATGTTTTGTCTGTGAAGATTGGTGACCCACAATTTTCTGGTCAAACAAAAGAACGATTATCTTCTCGTTCCTGTGCCGCTTTTGTTGCTGGTGTTATCAAAGATGCTTTCAGCCTTTGGTTAAACGAGCATTCAACTATTGGTGATCAGTTAGCCGAAATGGTGATCAACAATGCACAAAAAAGACTTAAAGCAAGTAAAAAAATCACTCGTAAGAAGGTGACTTCTGGGCCAGCTTTGCCAGGTAAGTTGGCTGATTGTTTAGGTGAAGATCCTATGGCATCAGAACTTTTTCTTGTCGAGGGCGATTCTGCAGGAGGCTCTGCTAAACAAGCGAGAGATAAAGAAACACAAGCAATTATGCCACTGCGTGGAAAAATTCTAAATACTTGGGAAGTTGATTCATCTCAGGTATTAGCTTCTCAGGAAGTCCATGATATTTCAGTCGCTATTGGCATCGATCCAGATTCTGATTCAATAGAAAATTTGCGCTACGGTAAGGTTTGCATCCTTGCAGATGCTGACTCAGATGGTCTGCATATTGCGACACTGCTATGTGCTTTATTTGTGAAACATTTTAAACCTCTTGTTGCAGCAGGACATATTTTTGTGGCGATGCCTCCCTTGTATCGAATTGATGTTGGTAAAAATGTCTTTTATGCATTGGATGAAGATGAGAAGAAAGGC
>JAAGZM010000040.1 GCA_024206355.1 Gammaproteobacteria bacterium
CCTACCCGGACTCTGCTCTGGAGACAAGATAGGCGCATTGGCAATGAGTGAACCTGGGTCAGGATCTGACGTTGTGAGTATGCGCTTAAAAGCTGAGAAACAAGGCGACAAATATATCCTCAATGGCAACAAGATGTGGATTACTAATGGTCCCGATGCAGATGTATTACTTGTTTATGCAAAAACAAACATAGATGCAGGTCCTAAAGGTATCACCGCATTTATTATTGAAAAAGATTTTCCCGGTTTTAGTACTGCTCAAAAACTTAATAAATTAGGTATGCGCGGTTCTAACACTTGCGAGCTTGTTTTTGAAGACTGTGAAGTACCTGAAGAAAATATCGTAGGCGGACTAAATCAAGGTGTTCGTGTATTGATGAGCGGTCTTGATTATGAACGAGTCGTATTGTCTGGTGGGCCAACAGGCATTATGCGAGCTTGTTTGGATTTAGTTCTACCTTACGTTCACGAACGTAAGCAGTTTGGTAAAGCTATTGGTGAATTCCAATTAATGCAAGGAAAGTTAGCCGATATGTACACTACAATGAATGCATGCCGAGCCTATCTTTTCAGCGTAGCTCAAGCCTGTGATCGTGGAGAAACAAGTCGTAAAGATGCTGCTGGCGTTATTTTATATAGCGCAGAGAAAGCAACACTTATGGCACTCGATGCTATCCAATGTTTGGGTGGTAACGGTTATATCAATGAATACTCAGCCGGACGCTTATTAAGAGATGCAAAACTCTATGAAATTGGAGCTGGAACATCAGAAATTCGCAGGATGTTAATTGGTCGTGAACTGTTTAATGAAACAGCGTAATATTAACTATTCAATTTAACTTTTATGTAAAAAAAGAGAATCAAAATGAACAAAGATCCAGTAGTAATAGTAGCAATGGCAAGAACACCAATGGGTGGATTCGGTGGAGACTTTAGTGCTGTAGCAGCGCCAGAGTTAGGCTCTTCAGCAATAAAAGCTGCAGTTGAACGTTCAGGCGTTGACAGTAATGATATTGATGAAGTGTATATGGGCTGTGTACTACCAGCAGGTCTTGGTCAAGCTCCTGCTCGTCAGGCTGCTTTAGGTGCGGGGCTTCCTTTATCAACCGGTTGCACCACAATTAATAAAGTTTGTGGCTCTGGTATGAAAACAGTGATGATTGCCCATGACAGCCTACTTTCAGGAAATAACACTGTAATGGTGGCAGGTGGTATGGAAAGCATGTCAAATGTCCCCTACCTCTTAGAAAAGCATCGCTCAGGACAACGCATTGGTCACGGTGCAGTGAAAGATTCGATGTTCCTTGATGGCCTAGAAGATGCTTACGACAAAGGGCGTCTGATGGGAACATTCGCACAGCAAACTGCAGATGATTATGAATTTACCCGAGAGCAACAAGATGATTACGCAATTGAATCGACCAAACGTGCTCAAGCAGCAATTGCTAATGGCAACTTTGAAGATGAAATCTCACCGGTTACGATTAAATCTCGAAAAGGTGAAGTCATTGTTAGCATTGATGAACAACCTGGGAAAGCTCGAATTGATAAAATTCCTACCTTAAGACCGGCTTTTGCTAAAGATGGAACAGTAACAGCTGCTAATTCAAGCTCAATTTCAGATGGTGCTGCTGCGATGGTATTAATGCGTCAATCAGAAGCAGATAATCGTGGTTTATCTCCTTTAGCTCGTATTGTTGCTCATGCAAGCAATGCTCAAAAGCCGGAAGAATTCACAATTGCCCCTGTTGGTGCAGTTAAGAAATTATTTGAGAAAACTGGCTGGAATAAAGACGATGTCGATCTCTTTGAAGTAAATGAAGCATTTGCCATCGTTACAATGGCAGCAATTAAAGACTTGGACCTCGATCACGAAATAGTAAACGTCCATGGTGGAGCTTGTTCACTTGGTCATCCACTGGGTGTTAGTGGTGCACGCATTCTTATTACACTAATTGCAGCTCTTAAACAAAGAGATCTCAAACGTGGTGTCGCAACACTTTGTATCGGTGGTGGTGAAGCAACCGCTATGGCAGTAGAAATAATTTAAGGTTAAAAGCGATTATGACTGTTCTAAAAACAGCAATAAATCCACGCTCAGCTGAGTTTCAAGCTAATCAGGAAGCGATGCAACTGCTTGTCACTGATATGCAGGAAAAAGTTCAGCAAATTACTCTGGGTGGTGGAGAAAAAGCGCGAGAGAAACATCTTTCTCGCGGTAAACTTTTACCGCGAGAACGTGTAAGACAACTGCTGGATGTTGGTTCACCTTTTCTTGAGTTTTCACAATTCGCTGCTTGGGATATGTATGATAATCAAGTCGCATCAGGTGGTGTTATCACAGGCATAGGTCGTGTAAGCGGTCAAGAATGCATGATTGTCTGTAACGATGCTACAGTTAAAGGTGGTACCTATTTCCCAGAGACTGTGAAAAAGCATCTTCGTGCTCAGGAAATTGCTGATCAAAATAATCTTACTTGTATCTACCTTGTTGATTCTGGTGGAGCTAATCTTCCTCAGCAGGATGAAGTATTTCCCGACAGAGATCACTTTGGTCGTATCTTTTATAATCAGGCAAATATGTCTGCCAAGAAGATCCCTCAAATTGCAATTGTTATGGGTTCCTGTACTGCCGGTGGAGCCTATGTACCGGCAATGGCTGATGAAAGTATTATTGTTAAAGAACAAGGGACTATCTTTTTAGGCGGCCCACCACTTGTTAAAGCTGCCACAGGTGAAATCGTTAGTGCTGAAGAGCTGGGCGGTGCGGATGTGCATTGTAAAGTTTCAGGTGTAACGGACCATTATGCACAAAATGATAGTCAAGCTCTTAATATTGCACGTGACATCGTCTCAACATTAAACAGAAAAAAATCATCTGATGTAGTTGTTAAAGAACCAGTTGAACCTTTATATCCTACTAAAGATCTCTATGGTGTTATCCCTGCTGATAATAAAAAACCTTATGATATTCATGAAGTTATCAGTCGTATCGTTGATGGCTCAGAATTTAACGAGTTTAAACAGCTCTACGGTACAACTCTGGTTTGTGGCTTTGCTCATATTCATGGATACCCAGTTGGTATTGTTGCTAATAATGGGATTCTCTTTACAGAGTCTGCACTCAAAGGTGCTCACTTTATTGAGTTATGTAGTCAACGAAAAATACCGCTTATTTTTCTACAGAATATCACCGGCTTTATGGTAGGTAAAAAATATGAGACCTCTGGCATAGCTAAAAATGGAGCCAAAATGGTAACGGCTGTAGCCTGTGCAAAGGTACCTAAATTTACCGTCATTATTGGTGGTAGTTTTGGCGCAGGTAATTACGGCATGTGCGGTCGAGCTTATTCACCACGCCTACTCTTTATCTGGCCTAATGCTAGGGTTTCTGTGATGGGTGGAGAGCAGGCAGCAAATGTTCTTGCTCAGATTAAAAGTGATAATTTTGCCCATAAAGGCATCGAATGGTCAGCTGAGGATGAAGCGAAATTTAAGCAACCTATTCTCGAGCAATACGAAACACAAGGTCATCCCTATTACGCAAGCTCACGACTTTGGGATGATGGAATTATTGATCCTGCAGATACTCGAATGGTACTAGGCTTAGGTCTTTCTGCGTCACTGAATGCTCCTATTGAAGATACTACGTTCGGCGTCTTCAGAATGTAAACTGGATTTAAAATGAATAATTCTTATATTAAAATTACTGATCATGAAAATGGCATCGTGCAAATCACCCTAACCCAGGCTGAAATCCATAATGCTTTTGATGAAAAGTTGATTGCACAACTAACAACAACACTCAATGAGTTAGATAAAGATTTCACTGTTAGAGCAGTCATCCTCGATTCAGAAGGAAAAAGTTTCTCGGCAGGTGCTGATCTAAATTGGATGAACCGAATGGCGAACTATTCTCGAGAGGAAAATTATAGAGACTCTCAAGAACTAGCAGGTCTAATGTCGACTTTATATAAAATGAAATGCCCTACCATAGCTGCTGTTCAAGGTGCGGCCTTTGGTGGAGGCGTAGGGCTTGTTGCCTGTTGTGACATAGCAATTGCTAGTGAAAAAGCTATTTTTTGTTTGTCAGAGGTTAAGCTAGGGCTTATCCCTGCTGTTATTAGTCCATACGTCGTTAAAGCGATAGGCGAACGTGCAGCAAAACGCTATTTCACGACAGCTGAACGCTTTAACGCAGACAGAGCAGCACAGTTAGGATTAGTTTCAGAAGTTGTATCGCTTGATGATCTCAACGAAAAAGTTATTGCAATTGCCGAACTTATTATTAATAACGGCCCAGACGCAGTTCTTGATGCGAAAGATATAATTAACAATGTAGTCAATCAGCCCATTACTGGTCAGCTAAGTGCAATGACCGCCAATCGAATTGCTGATATAAGAGCATCCGATCAGGGTAAAGAAGGAATTGCTGCATTTCTTGAAAAACGTAAGCCAGTCTGGGATCGGGAGTAGATCTTGTTTGATAAAATTTTAATTGCCAACAGAGGCGAAATAGCTTGTCGGATCATTAGCACAGCAAGACGTTTAGGTATTCAAACTATCGCAGTATATTCTGAAGCTGATAGTAATTCTAAGCATGTTTCTATGGCAGATGAAGCCTGGTGTATAGGAAAACCTGCTGCGGCTGAAAGTTATCTGAAAACAGATAAAATTCTTGATATTGCTCTCAAAAGTGGTGCTAAAGCTATCCATCCTGGCTATGGATTTCTCTCTGAGAATGCAAGCTTTGCTAAATCTTGTTTTGATAATGATTTGATCTTTATTGGACCTCCCGTCAATGCAATAGAAGCGATGGGATCAAAAAGTTCCGCCAAAGAAATTATGACTGAGGCTAATGTACCATTAGTACCGGGTTATCATGGTGATGACCAATCTGTTGAGAACCTTCTTGATGCTTCAAAAAAGATAGGCTTTCCTGTGTTATTAAAAGCCACAGCAGGTGGTGGTGGCAAAGGCATGCGTATTGTCGAATCTGAAGACGAATTTGCAGAAGCATTAGCGTCTTGCAAACGTGAAGCTAAAGCATCGTTTTCAGATGATGAAGTTTTAGTAGAAAAATATCTTACTCAACCAAGACACATCGAGATACAGGTTTTTTCAGATAATTTTGGTGACACTGTTCATCTATTTGAACGAGATTGCTCCGTTCAAAGAAGACACCAAAAAATCATTGAGGAAGCCCCTGCTTTCGGACTTTCCGATGAGATCAGAACCAAGATTGCTAATGTAGCAATCAAAGCGGCTGATGCTATCGGCTACTCAGGTGCTGGCACCGTCGAATTTCTCTATGATCAGGATGGCAGTTTCTATTTCATGGAAATGAATACTCGCTTGCAGGTTGAGCATCCGGTGACCGAAATGATCACTGGGCTCGATCTAGTTGAGTGGCAGTTGATCGTTGCTAATAACCAACCTCTTCCCTTACAGCAACATCAAATTAGGTGTCATGGACACGCTTTTGAAGTAAGAATTTATGCTGAAGATCCTGATCAAGACTTTTTACCAGCGACGGGAACAATTGTTCATCTAAATACTCCTGAACAATCATTGAATGTTAGAGTTGATACCGGCATACGTCAAGGCGATGAAGTCAGTATTTATTATGATCCGATGATCGCAAAGTTGATTGTATGGGAGCGTGATCGTGATACTGCTTTGGCACGCCTAAGAGGCACCCTAGCCGACTATCAAGTTGTAGGTCTAACAACTAATTTAAAATTTTTATCAGCACTAGCGGCTAATGAAGCATTTAATATGCAACAAATTGACACTTCATTTATTGAAAAACAACAGCAATCATTATTTTCCGAGAAAGCACCTATTAGTGATGAATCTATTGCTTTAGCAGCACTATACATCCTACAAAGTAGAGTGACTCAAAGTCATTTAAATGCGTCAGTAAGTAATGACCCTTTTTCACCATGGCATCAGGTTACTGGATGGAGAAATAACGAAAAAAATAGTCATCAACTTGAATTTATTGATACTGAAAGTGCTGCTCCAATCACTGCTCGAATTCATTTTGAAAAGTCTGGCTATTCTATTGAAGTCAATAACGCTTCCTATACTGCTACGGGAAAACTTGATAACAAACAATTATCAGCAAACCTTTCTGGTAGGCGAATTGATGCACAAGTGATCGAGTATAACGATCAATTGCATATTCTGACCCATGGTAAGTCAGTTGCCTTAGGCTTTATTAACGATGATCATCAGGCATATTCAAATGATGAGTCAAGCGGGCTGATTGCCCCAATGCCAGGTACCGTTATTTCAATTAATGTAAAAGTCGGTGACAAAGTTACTCAAAGCCAACCATTGTTGATATTAGAAGCAATGAAAATGGAACATACGATTAGCGCACCTTACAATGGTGTAATTTCTGAAATACTTTACCAGGCAGGTGATATGGTTGAAGATGGTGCAGAGCTTGTAATTATACTTGAGGATGAGGCATAGCTTGATGTTGAATTTAACACCACAGCATGTGAAAATTGTTGAAGTAGGTCCTCGAGATGGTCTTCAAAATGAAGCAACTCTGGTTCCGGTTGAGATTAAATTAAGGTTAATCGAATTATTGGCTGATGCTGGATTATCAACCATCGAAGCAACCAGTTTTGTCTCACCTAAATGGGTGCCACAAATGGCGGATGCTCAAGTTCTAATGAAGCAACTTAAGCAAAGAAATAATATCCACTATCCCGTACTGACTCCAAATATGAATGGTTTTGAAACTGCGCTCAATGCTGGTGCAAAAGAAGTCGCTATTTTTGCAGCTGCTTCTGAATCATTCTCACAACGCAACATCAACTGCAGCATTGAAGAAAGTTTAGAACGCTTTGTTCCCATGATAGATGCCGCCAAAGCGAACAACATTCGAGTTAGAGGATATGTCTCCTGTGTTATGGGTTGTCCCTACGAAGGTGATATCTCTCCTGAAAAAGTTGCAATAGTTGCTTACCAATTACTCCAGATGGGTTGTTATGAAATTTCCTTAGGAGATACTATTGGTACAGGAAATCCTAAAGCTGCCAGAGCATTAATCCATGAGGTTAGCAAACAGGTTCCGGTTGTGCAATTAGCTGTTCATTTTCATGACACATATGGCCAAGCAATAGCTAATATTCTTGCCGTTCTTGAGATGGGTATAAGTGTCATTGATTCTGCTGTTGCAGGTCTCGGAGGTTGTCCTTATGCTAAGGGCGCATCTGGAAATGTAGCCACAGAAGATGTTGTTTATATGCTTAAAGGAATGGGGATCGACACTGGAATTGATCTTGATAATTTATTAATTGCAACAGAAATGATATCAACATTTTTAAATAGAAAACCTAATTCAAAAGTTGCACAAGTTTTACTTGCTAATAAACATGATACTAAATAAACTTTAATATTAGCATTTAATAGTAAACAAAAATTATATAGTTAACTATGAGAGAAATAAAATGGCTGGATTTAATAAAGTCGTCAACAACTACGAAGAAGCACTCGCAGGACTGACTGACAACATGACGGTAATGATCGGAGGCTTCGGTCTTTGTGGAATTCCAGAAGGGTTAATTACTAAAGTTCAAGAAATGGGCGTTTCAGGATTAACCGCTATTTCTAACAATGCTGGAGTCGATGGATTTGGTCTGGGCCTGTGGTTAGAGCAAAGACAAATCAAAACAATGATTGGCTCTTATGTCGGTGAGAATGCTCTCTTTGAAAAGTTACTCCTCTCAGGTGAGATGGAAGTTATATTAACACCTCAAGGAACACTCGCTGAAAAAATTCGTGCAGGTGGTGCAGGAATTCCTGCATTCTACACAGCAACAGGCTATGGAACACCTATAGCGGATGGTAAAGCAATTCGTGAATTTAATGGCCAACCTTATATCCTTGAAGAATCTTTAACTGCTGATTATTCACTGGTTAAAGCATGGAAAGCTGACACTATGGGTAATTTAGTTTATCGCAAAACAGCAATGAACTTTAATCCTGAAATTGCAACTGCAGGTAAAATGACAATTGTTGAAGTTGAAGAAATTGTTGAAGCAGGTGAACTTGATCCTGCAGAAATTCATACCCCAGGAATTTATGTACAACGTGTTATCAAAGGTAGTTTTGAAAAAAGAATTGAGCAGCGCACCATTCGTGCAGCGGAAGGTAAATAATCATGGGATTAAATAGAGAACAAATCGCAGAGCGCATTGCTCAAGAATTGAAAGATGGTTATTACGTTAATTTAGGCATAGGTATACCAACACTGGTAGCTAACTACATACCGGAAGGTGTTGAAGTTATGTTGCAATCAGAAAATGGTCTTTTAGGTATGGGTGAATTCCCAACCGATGATGAAGTTGATGCTGATCTTATTAATGCAGGAAAACAAACTGTTACCTCCGTTACTGGTAGCGCCTTTTTCTCTTCAGCAAATAGTTTTGCAATGATAAGAGGTGGTCATGTTGATTTTACTGTTTTAGGAGCTTTTGAAGTTGATCAAAATGGGAGTATTGCTTCATGGATGATCCCAGGAAAATTAGTTAAAGGTATGGGTGGGGCAATGGATTTAGTTGCAGGTGCAAAAAATATTATTGTTTGCATGACACATGCAAGTAAACATGGCGATTCAAAATTATTAAGGAAATGCTCCCTTCCTTTAACCGGAGTCAACTGCATAAAAAAAGTTGTTACTGATCTTGCTGTCATGGAAATTAAAGATGGTGCATTTCATTTGATCGAAAGGGCTCCTGGTGTATCTGTTGAAGAGATTGTTAGTAAGACAGAAGGTACATTAATCGTCGATGGCGAAATTCCAGAAATGACTTTTGCTTAACACTAAAACTACAGCATAAAAATATTTTATTGTAGAGAATTTATTACAACAATATAAAAATAGCATTATATAAGTTCACAGCAATTATAAGGATTACTGAAATCCAAGTAACCAAAGTTCGGTAGTATCTTCCAGTAGAACGTCCAGCTTTATTAGCTAGCCCAAAGGCATGCAATAATCGAGAAAGGAGAAAAGCTGTACCCGTGAGATGAAGAACAATAATCGAGATATCATTCAATTCAGCTAAAAGAAACATTAAAGAAAACGGTAATAAATTTTCTAAGAAGTTTGCTTGAACTCTTATTTGCCGATTCATAAACTCGTCTTTACCATCCCCTAAACTAATACTCATCTTTATTCACAATTTAACAATTCGGAAAGTGAGTACCATAGCAACTGCAGAAAATAATGATAAATAAAACATCGAAATAGGTAATGATGAAAGCATATTCATTCGTTCTTCAAAATTAATTTTAATATGGTTTTTTCATAAGCTGAAATAAATTGCAACGATAATTATCGAATAAATACAGCCTGAAATTTAGTCTGTTCTTCATTTTGTTTATTAGTTTTTATTTTGAATAGAAAAAAATTTTTGAAATTTTCTTCACTAGTGCATACAATACAGTTGTTACACAAATTTATTCTGATTATTTTTAACTGTCCGTCAACGATGTTGGGAGAAAAACATGTCCACAACTGCAAAGAAAACTGCAGC
>JAAGZM010000263.1 GCA_024206355.1 Gammaproteobacteria bacterium
ACAAAGTGAACAGCCAGGCATCTCAGTACGAGCACCCGCGTTAGCATAGATATTATAGTAACCCTCTTGCATTAACTGATGTTCATCCATCTTCGTTGGTGGCGCAATCCATAAACGCGTTGGAATCGCAGAAGCCTTTTCAAGTAATTTACCTGCAGCACGATAATGACCAATATTAGTCATACATGAGCCAATAAACACCTCATCAATATGAGTACCAGCAATATCAGAAAGCTTTTTAACATCATCAGGATCATTAGGACAAGCCAAAATAGGCTCTTTAATTTCATCTAAATCAATCTCGATGACTGCGGCATATTCAGCATCAGCATCACCTTCAAGAAGTTCTGGAACAGCAAGCCACTTTTCCATATTTTCGATACGGCGGCTAATCGTTCTCGCATCGCCATAACCTTCGTCAATCATCCACTTAAGCATGGTGATATTAGAATTCAGGTATTCGCTGATTGAATCTTCACCAAGTTTAATCGAACAACCAGAAGCCGAACGTTCAGCAGAAGAATCGGATAATTCAAAAGCTTGCTCAACTTTTAGATCTGGTAAACCATCGATTTCTAAAATACGACCAGAGAAGATATTTTTCTTACCTTTTTTCTCAACAGTCAACAAGCCCTGTTGAATAGCGACATAAGGAATAGCATTTACTAAATCGCGAAGTGTGATACCAGGTTGCATATCACCCTTGAAACGAACAAGTACAGATTCAGGCATATCAATGGGCATAACACCAGTGGCTGCAGCAAATGCAACCATACCAGAACCAGCTGGGAATGAGATACCAAGAGGAAAACGAGTATGTGAATCACCACCTGTACCAAGCGTATCAGGCAATAACATGCGATTTAACCAGCTATGAATAATCCCATCACCAGGACGTAACGATACACCACCACGATTCATGATAAAATCAGGCATGGTATGTTGATTATCAATATCGATAGGTTTTGGATAAGCAGCGGTATGACAAAATGATTGCATCGTTAAATCGGCAGAAAAACCCAGACAAGCTAAGTCTTTCAGCTCATCACGAGTCATTGGTCCTGTTGTATCTTGAGAGCCAACGGTAGTCATCTTAGGTTCGCAGTATTGTTCAGGACGTACACCATCTAGGCCACAGGCTTTACCAACCATCTTCTGAGCTAAAGAATAACCTTTATCAGAAGCCGCAACTTTAGCAGGCTTGCGGAACAGTTCACTAGATCCTAACCCTAAATGTTCACGAGCTTTATTCGTTAGACCGCGGCCAATAATCAGCGGAATTCTGCCACCTGCTTGAACTTCATCAAGTAGCACTTCAGTTTTCAATTCAAACTCAGAAATGACTTCACCGTCTCTTTCTACCTTGCCTGCGTAAGGATAGATATCGATAACATCCCCCATCATCATTTTCGAAACATCTAACTCAACGGGTAGGGCACCGGCATCTTCCATGGTATTAAAGAAAATAGGAGCAATTTTGCCACCAAGACAAAATCCACCATCGCGTTTATTGGGGATATGGGGAATATCGTCACCCATAAGCCAAAGTACCGAGTTAGTCGCTGATTTGCGTGAGGAGCCTGTTCCAACAACATCACCTACATAAGCAACAGGGTTTCCTTTCTTCTTTAGTTCTTCAATGACATTAAGTTGGTTGCCTTCCAAACCTTCGCGCTCATTTTTCAAGAATGCCTGAGCATGTAATGGGATATCA
>JAAGZM010000264.1 GCA_024206355.1 Gammaproteobacteria bacterium
AATTAGCAGTGAGTGGCATGGGCCAGTCAGTTTTGCAATGCATGCGATAAGTAGTTTGCCATTTTATTTAATGTTGGGTGGAATAGTGACTGCTTGGTTCTTATATGTGAAGCGTCCTGATATTCCAGCGACACTTGAGAACAAATTTAAAGGGCTACATACTTTACTCGTTAATAAATATTATTTTGATGATATTAATCAGGCATTATTTGCTGAAGGTACTGTCAAGGTTGGTAAGCAACTCTGGAAACAGGGTGACGAGAAATTGATCGATGGTCTAATGGTTAATGGTACAGCTAAAACGGTTCGTACGTTCGGTGGTATGTTGAGAAATATACAGACAGGACAGCTTTCCCAATATGCATTTACTATGATTATCGGCCTGGTGTTTTTCTTGGGCTGGTTACTGTTTTCATAGATTCAATAGGATAAAGAGAAAAATTCTCCATGACTGAATTGCCAATATTAAGTTTACTCATATGGGTCCCCATCGCAGGCGCACTTTTGCTGTTGTTGTTGGGTGATAAAAATCCTGGCCTTTCCAAAGGTTTGGCCTTATTGACATCATTACTAACGTTACTACTGTGTGTTCCGTTATACAGTGGTTTCATGACAGGCACAGCCGAGATGCAATATGTTGAATTCGCATCATGGGTTCCATCGCTAAAGATTAATTATGCGCTTGGTGTCGATGGATTCTCAATGCCTCTTATCATTTTGACTGCATTTTCTATGGTACTTGTGGTTGCTGCTGGATGGGACGTTATTGAAAAGCGACCTGGTCAATATATGGCTGCATTCCTAATCATGGAAGGCCTGATGATAGGTGTATTCTCTGCACTTGATAGCATCCTATTTTATGTCTTCTGGGAAGGCATGCTTATCCCTATGTTCTTAATTATCGGTATATGGGGTGGTCCAAACCGAGTTTATGCAACACTGAAGTTTTTCCTTTATACATTTCTAGGTTCAGTATTCATGCTTGTAGCATTGATATACATGGGCGTTATCGGTGATAGTTTTGCCATTGCAGATATGCAGAAACTAGCACTACCTATGGAAGCGCAGACATTAATCTTCTTTGCGTTTTTATTAGCCTTTGCAGTTAAAGTTCCAATGTTTCCGGTACATACTTGGTTACCCGATGCTCACGTTGAAGCGCCTACAGGTGGTTCAGTCATTCTAGCTGCAATCATGTTGAAGATGGGTACTTACGGATTTATTCGTTTCAGTTTACCAATTACGCCTGATGCAGCATTAGAATATGCATTCTTGATGATTGTCTTGTCATTGATTGCAGTTGTCTACATTGGTTTAGTTGCTCTCGTTCAAGAAGATATGAAGAAGCTTATCGCTTATTCATCAATTGCACATATGGGCTTTGTAACACTTGGTTTCTTTATCGCATTCGGTTTGATGTCCAGCGGTCATCAAACAGCAGCAGAGCTTGGCATGCAAGGTGGTCTCATCCAGATGATTTCACACGGATTTATCTCCGCTGCGTTATTCCTCTGTGTAGGTGTTTTATATGACCGTCTTCATAGTCGTAATATCAGTGACTATGGCGGAGTTGCTAATAAAATGCCTAAGTTCGCTGCCTTCTTTATGTTATTTGCCATGGCCAACAGTGGTCTTCCAGGAACGTCAGGTTTCGTTGGTGAATTCATGGTTATTCTTGCCGCATTCCAGGAAAGCTTCTGGTACGCAGCATTAGCAGGTGCCACGTTAATTCTTGGTGCTGCATA
>JAAGZM010000265.1 GCA_024206355.1 Gammaproteobacteria bacterium
ATAGCCGAGCGCGATGAAACGCTAAACGGCATTAACTCAGCGCTTATTCGCATCAAGGAGCGTATCGAGGGCTTGCGCTCATCGATGCGCATTCAGCATAAGAAGGGTGTCTGTAAGCTTCAGCTTGAGGAACGTGGTGTCTAAAGGCAAAATCACTTACTCCTTGCGTTATTACTATATCAACAAGCAAACCCGTATTGATCTGGGAAGCTATCCCCTGCTTTCAATAAAAGAGGCAAGGGTTGAGACGCTCAGGCTTCGCAAAAAGCTTGAGCAGGGGTATAACCCCAAAACCGTTCGCCAGCTCGAAAGGCAAGCCATCATTGTTTTTTATAAGCGAGTTGAGAAAAAGGAGAGTCAAGGCGATGACCCAGAATTTTACAATATGCTTAAATCCTACAATGTTTTTAATGCCGATCAGGTAGAAGGTTACGAGCCTGCAACAGGTGAAGAGCTTGGAACTCTGGGAACTGTAGAGCGAATTGATCAGATTGAACAATTTGTATCAGCAACTGGCGCAGATATTCACGAAGACAAGAACATGGCTTGTTATTGCCCAGCAAGTGACCATATCGAAATGCCTAGTCAGAATAAGTTTTTTGAGACAGAGCAAAGCGCAACAGAAAATTACTATGCCGTCCTACTTCACGAGCTGACCCACTGGACAGGCGGAAAGCAACGTTTAAACCGTGAGCAGGCAAGTCAGAGTAAAAAAGAAAGCTATGCTTTTGAAGAATTAATTGCAGAGCTTGGAAGTGCTTTTTTATGTGCTCAGTTTGAAATTAAACAGCAAGGCAGAGACGACCATGCAAGATATATAAAATCATGGTTACAAGCCCTTAAAAATGACAAGAAGTTTATCTTCAAGGCATCAGCCCAAGCTCAAAAGGCTATTGATTACTTGA
The DNA here is from genome assembly GCA_024206355.1 of Gammaproteobacteria bacterium. GTDB lineage: Bacteria > Pseudomonadota > Gammaproteobacteria > Enterobacterales. The sequence goes on from JAAGZM010000265.1 coordinate 906, forward strand.
ACAGTCAACAAGGAGCATAAACCATGGAAAACAAGGACGTTTTCAATATCACTTGGCAAAATATTGATATTGAGATTACATGCAATGAACCCGATTATTTAAAGAGCTACCGTGAATTCTATGGGCATAAAATGCTTCATATTGAAGTTAGAAGCCAAAGACCTGAAAATGCACCTTTGCCGATTACTGATACTGGTTATAAATCAATCTTTATTGCTGAACCTGATCTTGCAAGGCAAGGAGGGTCACTGAAATACGTGACCAGCTACATTGATACTGAAGCGAAAAACAAAAAATGGAAGAATTACCAAGAATGCTCTAGGCAATTCAATCTCTTTTGATGCCTAATAACCTTTTGATCCTCAATAATAGTTTATAAAATACTAAACAATACTTTAAATAAGTTTAGTTATATATAGACATAAATAAGGATATCGTATATATTTAACTAAACTATAGTGGCTTTAATTACACAGAAAGGCGACCCCGTGGGCATTCAAGACATTGTTTTAAAACAATATAGAGATAAGGTAAACCAAGCCTATTACCAGTTTGGCGATTACCCTCTGAAATTGTCAGAGGGCTGGCTTAAAACTGTCCGTAAAGCACTGGGCATGTCTGGAACCCAATTGGCTAAACGCTTGGACGTTACCAAGGGACGAATTTCACAAACAGAATCTGGTGAGCTGTCTGGTAGCGTCACCCTAAAAACGATGCACAACATGGCTCAAGCCATGAATTGCCGCTTTGTCTATGCCGTAATACCTACACAAACTATAGAAAGCGTCATTAAAGAACGTGCAGTTAAAAAAGCAAAAGAGCAAATTAAAGCGGCATCTACTCAAATGGCACTTGAGGCTCAATCATTAAATGATGAGCAACTTACATATGCCATTGATCAGCTCACTTCCGAGATTATTGAAAAAATGCCCTCTGATTTTTGGAATGATGAATGAGTGATGCTTTTGATTACCCTGATGGTGCAACGCCCCTTGAGCCTGATGAGTTAGAAGGGCTTCGCTTTAAGCATGTTACAACCAGAGGTGAACTTGATCAGTTGGAAC
>JAAGZM010000266.1 GCA_024206355.1 Gammaproteobacteria bacterium
AAACTGTTAAACACAATACACAACGGCCTATTTATGTTATTAATATGCATAACATCATCGCTGATGGTATGCCTATGGGGGAAGTCAAGTACGGTTCAGTAATATGAAAAGAAATAAAGAAATATTCATAGAAAATTAAATTTCTTCATGTGGTTGTTGACACTCTGCATTAGGCTGCGTATTATGCCGCCCACCTAGAGCGTAGAAATCATTTTATCGGCTTCTAGAACGATATATATTAAGTATGTGGAGCGGTAGTTCAGTTGGTTAGAATACCGGCCTGTCACGCCGGTGGTCGCGGGTTCGAGTCCCGTCCGCTCCGCCATTTTAATTCTGTAACTCTCCCTCGCAAATAATCGTACGTATTGATTTTGTTGAAGTTTTTACCTGACCATGTAATTACCAGTCTACGGTTTTACCTTTCAAATCATAAAATTTTCCAGAGTCCTCAGTCGTTAAGCTATCAATAACTTTAAGCATTCCAGAAATGCTTTGTTTGGGAGTGTAGTTGGCATTAGGGCCTCCCATATCGGTCTTAACCCAGCCTGGACTTAATACAGTAAAAATGAACTCTTTATTTTTAAATTCTTCGCTCATTATTTTATTGATTTGATTAAGAGCTGTCTTGCTAGAGCGATACGCGTACCACTGTCCTGTAGAATTGCTAATGCTACTGAGTCCTGAAGAAATACTAATAACTGTTTTACTTTTACCTAACTTGAGATTATCAATCAGTGCTTGTGTAACTCGAAGCGGACCAAGTGTATTGACTGCATACGTCAGCTCTAAGATATCAAAGTTAACCTTATCTAGGCTGGTGTCAACACGATTAAAATACCCAGCATTATTGATTAAGATATCGAGAGGTGTGTCTTTCAATTCCGCCGATAAGTTATCGACGCTTTTTTGATTTGTTACATCGAGTTGCAAGACTCTCACGCCTAATGCTTGTAATTTAACAGCTTTAGCAGTATTGCGAGCAGTGCCTATGACGTTATAACCTCTAGCTTGATACTGCTTTGCAAACTCTAAGCCAAGTCCGCGGTTTGCTCCTGTAATTAGAACCGTGGATTTGTCACTGGCAATAACGGTACTGCTTCCTATAATGATAAACACTATATACAAATAAATTTGTCTCATTGTAGATCCTTAGCTGATATATACATGATATTAACTTATCAAAGTTTTACTAAAAATAGTAGGATGACTATTGAATTTTGCAAATGATAATTTTCATCAAATTTAGTGATTTTGACTAAAAGGCTAGCATTCATATTTTTGAAAATCATGTTGTTTTTATAACTTATTGATTTAAAAGGATTATTATATTGGTATAATAATTGCTATTATATTCAGCTATTATGTTCAGCTATTATGTCAATAATATATTTTTAAGGATAAATAAGATGGCCGTAATTGACAAAGACAGACCTATTGAATCATTGCGTGAAAAAGTTATTGATAAGCTTATTATGAACTATAGCCATGGTGAGCTATCTTTAGAAGCATTTGAACGAAGGCTTGATCAGGCAATGGATACCTCTGAGCACAGCGTTCTAATCAGTCTTACTGCTGATCTTGAATTATCGGTTGATCAGGAGTTTATTGATAATAAAGAAGAGCAGCAGAATACAAACTATGTTTCATCGGATGCAGATTCTGAAGATATAGAATATATTGTACAAATCTTTGCTGGCAATGAGCGAAATGGCACATGGGTGCTACCAAAAGAAATCCGGATCTTTAGCTTATTCAGCGGTGCTGCTTTGGACTTAACAGAAGCTCAATTTGCTCATCCAACCTTACGTATTATGGTATTTAGCCTATTTTCAGGCAACGATATTTTTGTTGCTGACAATGTAAATGTGAGAACTAATGCTTTCAGTATATTTGGTGGTATTTCAAATAAAGCACTTTCAAATGCAAATCACAATTCACCAACAGTACTCATTGAGGGTGTTGGCATATTTAGTGGCATTAATATAAAGGTAAAACGTTCAATCAAAGAGCGGTTTGTAATATTTGCTGACAAACTTAAGACGATGCTCTCATAAGCCTAAAAAACACACACGCAAACGAGTCCAACGGAGGATTCTAGGATAAATAGTTGATTCTGATACTGGACATCTATAAATAGTGTGGTTATTGTATTTACTTTCTCATTAGAGGGCAGGATATGATAATCACCAGAATTGCTTCAACTCTCTTTGTGTTACTCTTTGCGTTATCAACACATTGCTATGCTTTTGAAGATAAAATTCCTTATGGAAATAACAACCAAGCTGGAAAAGCAGCTAATATAAACGGCATTAAAATTTATTATGAAGTTTACGGTAATGGCGAGCCACTATTACTTATTCATGGTAACGGTCAAAATATTTCAGAAATGCATAATCAAATTAAATATTTCGCTGCTAAAAATAAAGTGATTGTTGTTGATAGCCGTGGGCATGGTAAATCCGGGCTCGGTAAAGGTCGGTTGACATACCTACAAATGATGGAAGACTACAACAGTCTGCTGGAAAACTTAAACGTTAAGAATGTAAAGGTTATAGGCTGGAGTGATGGGGGTATTCAGGCGTTACTACTTGCTATTCATCACCCTGATAAGGTTGGAAAAATGGCGCTCATGGGTGCAAACTTACAGCCTGGACCTGAAGCTGTATCGGGTTGGGTTTTTCCTCTGTTAAAACCGTTACAAGAAACCTTTGATCAGATGGTCGAGTCTGGTGATACTTCCGACGATTGGAATCATCATAAGCAATTAATCGATTTATTGTTTACCCAACCTAATATTTCCATTGATAGTATTCGCAAAATTAATGTGCCAGTATTAGTGATGGCAGGTGATAAAGATATTATTCGAGGTACTCATACCTTAGAAATATTTAATAATCTCCCTAAGGCTCACCTTGCAATTTTACCAGGACAAACTCACTGGGCTCCTGCTACCGATCCAGAGACTTTTAATTCACTGGTTGATAAGTTCTTTAGTACACCTTATACACGACCGACTAGCAAAGAAATATTAACAGCTGCAGTGAGTCCACCGGAAAGTTAACCACAAACTATTATTTCAATCATTGATCTAGGAGATATTTATTTTGAAGAAAGTAAATTTTATAACATTTATTATATCTGCAGTGTTAATCACCGGGTGTGAGAGTGATACACAGCAAACAAATCAAACTGAAGTGCAAACTTCAAAACCACAAGAAGTAGAAGTTGCTCAAGTAACTAAAAGTGAGTCTGAAAAAGCTAACGCACTTTTTGAACAAATATTTATGGATGGAGTTATGCGAAGTCCAATATTTCAATCATTTTTGGGTATTAAAAAAGACAATGATAAATGGGACGATTTGTCTGAAGAAAATGTATTAGCTGAACATGAAATCGATATAGCAAATCTTGTTAAGGTTAATTCAATAGACGTTGAACAACTCGATGAACAAACTAAAGTTAGTTTAAGGTTACAAAAAGAGAGTTTGAAAAATAGCATTGATGATTTTAAATGGCGGCATCATAACTATCCTCTTCATCAAATGCGCGGTGTTCATTCACTTATTCCATCACTTTTAATCAATCAACATCGTATTCAAGACGTTAAAGATGCCGAGGCATACATTTCTAGACTCAATGCTATTCCGCAAGTATTTGTTCAAGTTGTAGATGGATTGAATATTAGAGAAGAAAAAGGAATTGCGGCACCAAAATTTGTTTATCCTTATGTATTAAGCGATAGCCAAAATATTATTACTGGTGCTCCTTTTGATGAAGGAGACGATAGCACTTTATTGGCTGATTTTCGTTCAAAAATAATTACGCTTGATATTGAACAATCAAAGAAAGATGAATTACTCAATTCTGCAATTATTGCTTTGCAGACGAATGTGAAAATGGGCTATGAAAATCTCATCAAAGAAGTCAAACGAATTGAAACTAAAGCGGATGATAGAGATGGTGTTTGGAAACTACCTGAAGGAAAAGATTTTTTTGACAATGCTTTGGCAAGAACCACAACTACAGCACTTACTGCCACAGATATTCATAAAATTGGTTTAGCAGAGGTTGCGCGTATCCATGATGAAATGCGCCATATCTTAAAGGCTGTTAAATTTGAAGGTGATTTGCCTTCATTTTTCGAGTTCATGCGTGTCGACAAACAATTTTTCTATGATGAAACTGAAGAAGGAAAAGCAAAATACTTATCTGAAGCCACAGCCTTGATAGACAATATGAAATCTCGTCTTGATGAGCTATTTATTGTAAAACCTAAAGCCGATTTAACAGTTAAAGCTGTTGAAGCTTTCAGAGAAAAATCGGCTGGAAAAGCCTTTTATCAACGACCATCAATGGATGGTTCAAGGCCTGGAATTTATTACGCAAATCTTTATAGGATGAGTGATATGCCTACTTATCAGATGGAGGCTTTAGCCTATCATGAAGGAATCCCAGGTCATCACATGCAACTGGCAATAGCACAAGAACTCGGTGATCTTCCGAAGTTTAGAAAGTTCGGTGGTTACACAGCCTATACAGAAGGTTGGGGTCTATACAGTGAGCAAGTGCCAAAGGAAATTGGGCTTTATGCTGATCCATATTCTGATTTTGGGCGGCTTTCTATGGAGTTATGGCGCGCCTGTAGACTGGTCGTTGATACTGGTATCCATGTCATGGAATGGACACGGGAACAAGGCATTGATTATTATGTGACTAACACGCCAAACCCAAAACCTGATGCTGTAAAAATGGTTGAACGACATATTGTAATGCCATCACAAGCCACTGCTTATAAAATCGGTATGCTGAAAATTCTTGAACTTAGGGAGCGAGCAAAAACTCAGTTAGCAGAAAAGTATGATATTAGAGAATTTCATAACGTTGTTTTGAAAAATGGACCGCTACCTTTGAACGTACTTGAAGAGTATGTAGATGAATATATTGCAAGTAAATTATAAAAACAATATTACTAAATAATAAGAGATGTAAGATGAAAAATAAACTTAAAACAAAAGTACATCATGTTGTCCTATTATTCTTAATATTTTCTATATCGAGTGTATGGGCTGCAACCATTTCTAAAGAACAAGTAACAACTGATGTTGAATTTTTAGCGAAGGATGAGTTAAAGGGTCGCGCAAATTTTTCAACAGAAATTGAACAGGCTGCAGATTACATTGATAGTCGGTTCTCGGAAATCGGATTAACTCACATTGCTGGGTTAAAAAGTTTTAAACAGACTTTTTCAATTACTAAAATTCAACCCAAGGAAATTAATATTATTCTCAACGGAAAGAGTATTCAAACTGAAAATCTCGCTATGGCTAGTACCATTGAATCAATTTCATGGCAGGACAAGAATGATTTTAGTACCCACATTCTGTCTGCTGAACAAGATATGAGAAAAAATATCAGTCAACTAAATATGGAAGGAGGTAATCACTTAGTTCTATTAAATACAGCCCATGCAGATATGTTTTCTCGTTATCAATCTTATTTTAACCGTGGATTAACTAAACTGAGTTTAGACAATCAGGGAGCGATTCTAGTTATCCTGACTGATGAGTTAAAAATTAATGCGATTGATGTTCAAGCAACTGTGAGTTTTAGTCATCAGAAACTAACGAATATGGTTGGCATACTCCCTGGAAAATCAAAACCAGAAGAAATTGTACTTTTTAGTGCGCATTATGATCATTTGGGTGAAAAATCTGATGCTACGGGTGATCATATTTATAATGGAGCCGATGATGATGCATCTGGTACTGCTGCAGTTATGAATTTAGCTCAGCATTTTGCTAAGCGCTCAGACAATGAGAGAACATTAATGTTTACAGCTTTTGCTGCTGAAGAAATTGGTGGCTATGGATCAAAATATTTTTCCGAACATTTAGATCCTAATAAAGTTATTGCTATGATTAATATTGAAATGATTGGTAAGGCATCTAAGTTTGGTGAAGGTACTGTCTGGATGACGGGAATGGAGCGTTCAGATTTAGGTAAATTATTAAATAATAACTTGCTTGATAAGGGTAAAAAAATCTATCAAGATCCTTATCCAGAGCAAAAACTTTTTTATCGCTCAGATAATGCAACACTGGCACGACTTGGTGTACCTGCTCATAGCTTCAGCACCACTCAGTTAGATAAAGATCAACATTATCATCAAGTCAGTGAT
>JAAGZM010000267.1 GCA_024206355.1 Gammaproteobacteria bacterium
ACATCTGATATCTCCTCAGCCGAAGCTTTGTTGATATTAACAGTTAAGGTAGCGATTTGTTGTAAACTTTGAGATGATTTTTCAGCTGCATAAATTGCATCAGAAAACAAACCAACAGAGCTCATAGAAATTAATATAAGAAAAGAATAGTTCAATATTGAATTGCATTGTTTACTAAAGGTATTGCTAAGCATAGGTCGTTCCTCCTTGATAAATTCACATTGCATCCTTGCAACACAGCTAAACTATCTGTTCAAGATTGATCTGACAACCATAAATCAATAGAATCAGCAATCTCGCACATCACTTTCAGAGGTTCTCCAGCCTGAGTCACTGGTCGTCCGATGACTAAATAATCTGAACCCGCAGATAATGCATCAACAGGCGCCATAATTCTGTGTTGATCACCCACTGCCGAACCTGCAGGTCTAATACCAGGTGTCACCAATAAAAAGTTATCTTTAATTGTTTTACGTAAAGTACTTACTTCAAGTGCAGAGCAAACAACACCATCAAGTCCACAATTTTCAGCAAGCTTTGTCAAAGATAAGACGCGTTGTTCGATGGAGCCTTCAATACCGGTTTCATGCATCTCATCAATGCTCATGCTAGTCAGTACAGTCACTCCTGTAAGCAGTGGCACATCTTTTCCATAGCTTTGCAGTTGATTCGCGGCTGCCTCCATCATTTTCCGGCCACCGCTGATATGCAAGTTGACCATCCACACACCCATATCAGCGGCAGAGGCACAGGCTTTAGCAACCGTATTAGGAATATCATGATATTTAAGATCTAGAAATAATTCAAACCCTCTATTGTGAAGTTGTTTGACAAGATCGGGGCCAAAACGTGTAAACATTTCTTTACCAACCTTTAAGCGGCAACGTTTTGGATCGAGTTTATCTGCTAATGATAAAGCTTGATTTTTCTCTGCAAAATCCATCGCAATGATGAGTCTTGATGTATCTGAATTCATAACTTCCCTTAATAAGTTTAACTACTCGCCTTCTATACCAAAGATGGGTTTAATCTTACCCCAGTCCTTGCAACTCGGGCATTGCCAGAAAAGTGTTTTACCGGAATAACCACATTCCTCGCAACAATAAACAGGCTTCTTCTCTAATAATTTTATAACAAGATCATGCAATAGTAGCAAATTATCTTTTGCAGCTCCGCTAGCTCGGTGAATATGGATCTGAATTAATTGCTCAAGCCCTTTCAGTGAAGGCCTATCTCTTAAGTAATCAGTTATAATCGTTGCCGCTGTTTTCTCGTTAGAACTGGCTGACAGTAACTCTGAAACGGCTAGCAAAACAGATACCCCTGCTCCCTGCTCCAAACACTCTTTCAGGTATTTTAACAAATCCGTATCACCACCTGTTAGTCGGTAGCAAATCATCAAATCATTAAGCACTTCAGGTAAATAGGCAATATCTTGATGTCTAATTCTTCGATAGGATTTTATAGCTTCTTTATTTTTACCAGCTTGCTGATAAAGTTGTCCTTGCAAAATGCTTGCACGAACTGATCTTTTGTTAATTATCAATGCTTTCTTTAAGGCATCATGAGCAACTTTTAAGTTACCGGATATACGAGCATCATCAGCAATTTCACAATGATAATGTGCAATTTTAGATGCCTGGCTGACATCTGATATTTGCGCAATTTGATGACTTGTATCAATTGCTTTATTCCAATCTTTAATTTGTTGATAGATAGTTACCAGGTGATTAAGACTATCAAGACGATATTCTTTCTCTTTAACTAACTCTGTAAATAAACTTTCTGCTCGGTCAAATAGGCCTGCAGCCATATAATCATGTGCAAGCTCTAGTAACGATAGTTTTCGTACATCACCCGTTAATGCTGGTCTAGCTATTAAATTTTGATGAATACGAATTGCTCTATCAACCTCACCTCTACGACGAAACAAATTTCCAAGAGCAAGGTGCGTTTCAACTGTTTCATTATCAACTTGTAATAATTCAATAAATGCATCTATAGCTTTATCTGGCTCTTCATTTAACAAGTAATTAAGACCAGTAATATAACCTTTTGAAAGTCTGCTTCCTGAGCTATTTTTTTTTGATGATTTACGACCAGCCTTATACCCAGACCATACAGCTAGAGGCAAAAGCAAAAATAATGCTGGTAGTAAAAAATCGAGCACTAATAAGGTTCCTTAACCGGTAATTCTCGTAGGTTTGATAACTCTTTATTTTGTAACTTAACGGAATTGCGCAGTCGCCTTAATTCAAGTCTCATTTTTAAATAAGTCGTTGAAAGCAACAATAGACTCATCAAACTCCCGAAAATAATACAAGCCAATAATAAGTAGGTTAGTTGTATATCACTGGTACCAATAAAATAATTCATCGCAATAATGCCATCATTAAGAGCAGCAAATGCGGCGGTTATGCCCAAAAATAGGATCACTAAAAAAAACTGTAATATAGCTCTCATAAAAACAATTCCTTATTTTTTATACAGCCGTATATACCCATTCTAACGGCAAAAAAAATGCACGCCTAGAGTAGGCGTGCATTTTATCATTATTTTCGGCAATATTTACCTTTTCAAGACATTATTTACACGTTCTCGTAGTTCTTTACCTGGTTTAAAGTGAGGCACATATTTACTTTCAAGTACTACTGCGTCACCTGTTTTAGGGTTTCTACCCACTCTCGGGGCACGATAGTGTAATGAGAAACTACCAAAACCTCTGATTTCTATACGTTCACCCTCAGCCAACGTCTGAGCCATATACCCTAAGGTTGTTTTTACTACAAGTTCAATATCTTTAAAAGAGAGTTGCGTCTGTTTACTTGCCAAGCGCTCAATCAATTCCGATTTAGTCATAGCCATAAGCGTTTCAACTTACCTTCTTGATGTTTACTATATTTCATTGTGATTTTCGATATATAATCTACTACTGATCCTACAAAAAACTGACTAATTTCAATAGTATAGCTAATTCTGCACAAAATGCAAAGAAAACTCACTGATCAGAAAACTCACTGAACATGTTGCCAATCATATATCCAGATAAGAGGTTAATATTGGCTCTCTTGAAGAAGAATTTTCAGGTTGTGTGTTAATAATTATTAGAAAGTGGTAATAGATTTTTTCAATCTAAGAATTTCTCAATATCGATGACATCATCGTTATCAAGCTCTAAAAACCTGTTAGCATATTCAAGATAAACTCCTGAGCGTAGAAACACTTCAAAAATATCAGCATCAATATGCTTATCTTGTACAAGGTTTTTCATTATTTGTAGGGTTTCTTCAAGTGTTTTTGCTTTTTTATATGGTCTGTCTGAGGCAGTAAGTGCTTCAAATATATCGGCTATTGCTATTACTCTTGCTGGAATTGATAAATCATCATATGATAATTTTTTAGGATAACCTGTACCAATTAGCGTTTCGTGATGCCCTCCTGCATATTCAGTAACCCGTTCTAAGTGCTTAGGGAAATGGAGTTTTTCTAACATAATGATAGTCTGAGTTATGTGCTCATTAATTTTGAACCGCTCCTCTTCGGATAAGGTACCCTTTTTAATACATAAATTATAAATCTCACCTAAATTAAATTTATATTTAGGCGGATCTATTTTGAAATTGTAGTTATTGTTAGCATCTACAGCTTGATGGGTAACGTCCCAATCAATAAAATGATCGTTTCTATCTTCTAACAAATTAACTTTTACTGGTAGCTCTTCAGTATCAGTTTTTACTTTTCGATCCAGTTCATCTTTAGATAAACCAAGTCGATCATCAAGCGTTCGATACCAATGTTGCTTAGATATTTTTTTAATCCGCTCTATTCGATCACTGGACATAAATTCTCCACCAATATTCGACTCAGCAATAAAGGCAAAATCATTATCTAAGCTTTTTAATTGTTGCTGGAATTTTTGGTGCAGTTCATTCTTTTTATCTGGAGTAGAAATAATTGCTTTTAAATAAGCAATTTCAGCATCTCTTTTTAGTACTTCAACTCTAGTTCTTATTTCATGAATACGATTGCTAACAGTCTCAAGCTTTGTCGATTTATCAACGACATATTCAGGAGTAGTCAGTTTTCCACAATCATGTAACCAACTAGCAATATGTAATTCATACATTTCTTCCTCATTAAGATTAAACTCGGCGAAAGTACCATTTTGTTGCTCACATAACTTAGTAGTGAGCATATGTGTGAGCTCTGGGACTCTTTGGCAATGGCCACCAGTAGAGGGAGATTTTTCATCGATGGCTTCGGCAATTAAAGTGACGATGCTTTCTAATAGATGCCTCTGACTTTTTATGAGCTGATTATTCTCTAAAGCTACTGCAGCAAGAGAAGCAAGAGCTTCTATTAAAGGTTGTATTTCAATAGAAAAGGGAATTACCTTTCCCGTTTCTGTATCTTTAGCATTGATCAGTTGTATGACACCGATACACTCATTTTGATGATTTTTAAGAGGTACGGTCAAGAAAGATTTAGAATGGTAGCCTGTTTCTTGATCAAACTTTTTAGATACTGAAAAATCAAACTCTTCAGTATTATAAGCATCTCTGATATTAATAGCTTGGCCAGTAATCGCCACATTGCTTGCTATCTGATTTAAATTCGGTTGTTTATTAATGTAAAGAGGGACAGCAGGTAATGATATGTCCTTAGTGGTTTCTTTGTAATGATTGATATTTAACGAGTCGTTGCTAATAATAGCAAATTCTAAACTCTGATCCTTTTTTAAATAAAAGGTACCACCATCAGCATTACTTAAGCTTTTAGCTTCATGTAATATACTATCGATTAAGTTATTAGTATTCTTTTCAGAAGATAGAGCTAACCCAATATGGATCATCCTTTTAAGTAAATTTTGCTCACTACCAATATTCATATCAATTCTTGCTTGACTTTATATATA
>JAAGZM010000041.1 GCA_024206355.1 Gammaproteobacteria bacterium
ACTTAGGTCAGTCTTCAAGAATGCTTTAGTAATAGCCTGTGATTGCTCATCAGTTAATGGTTTACCAAATGCTTTCTCTAATATTCTTAATGTCTGAGCTTCAGTTTCAACTACAGTACCATCAATTATCTTAGTTTTAAGTCTAGATAATGAATGGAAATCTTTAAACTTATCTAATAAGCCTTGTGCTTCAGTCCATAGCTGTTCAGCAAAACCTTCTTTTTGTGAAGATAAATTACGCTTAGTTTGATTAATCTTGTTAAAAACATATTTAGCATGTTCAGAGTTATCAGCTAACTTAACAATATTATTAGGTAACTTAATAATTGCACTCTTACTATCTCTAATAAATGGAGCAGTAGCTACAGCTTTTAAACCAGTAGTAATAGTACTTACTACAGGACTAACTAGAGTACCTAACTTACCTTGAGCTCCCTCAACTGAATCTATAACAGACAGTATTAAGTTCTTGTTCTGAGCTTCAATGTTAGCTAGTTGTTTAACTAATTCACGTACTGCAAAGTCCGTAGGAACGTTATTAGTGTTAGTTAAGTGAGTAGACAACATATCTACTATATCACCAAGAAACTCTACCAATTTGTCGTACAGGTTGCTTAAGTAGTTAGTTACAGCATTACCTTCTGAGTCTGTAGTAACTTCAGTCTCTGACTTAACCTTAGTATCTGCTGAAACTGTCTTAAGAGCATCAATGAACTTCTGGTTCGTCATACTGTAAGCTGCAAACTCATGTAAATGATTAGAGTAATTTTTCTCTATCTTCTGTCCAGATACAGGGTCAACTTCTATTTCTACTAAATCATCACGCTCAGTAAATATATAATCCCAAGTTTCCTTAGCTTGAATATATTCATCTGAAGTCTCAGGTAAAGTAGAGTCA
>JAAGZM010000268.1 GCA_024206355.1 Gammaproteobacteria bacterium
ATCCACAACATCAAGTTGTTGTGGATTGGTTGAAAGTTTTGACATCTGCGTTTCAAACAAATTCGAAAAAGTATTAGATATTTGTTGCTGAAAAAGACTCATTTAATATATTTTGCTAACTGTTATTTCTTTGTACGCAAATCTGATTACGGCCTTTTGATTTAGCACGGTATAATGCTTTATCTGCTCTTTTTAAAACATCTATAATAGTGTCATCTTCTTCAAAGTTAGAAACACCAAATGACATGGTTAATTTAAAGTTAGCATTTCCTTCATCAATTGTATTGTCTTGGATAAGTATTCTTATTTTATTAACGCCTTTAGTTGCTTCAATAGGAAGAGTTTCAGGCATAATAAAAACAAACTCTTCTCCGCCAAAACGTGCAACAAAGTCAGTTCCTCGAATATTTTTTTGAATAATTTGAGCCGTTTGCTTTAATGCCGCATCTCCAACAATATGTCCATGAGTATCGTTTATTTCTTTGAATGAATCGACATCACCAATAACAAGACTTAGTGGTTTTTTGTATCGTCGCCAGCGCTTGTACTCAAAATGTATACGTTCATTATAAGCATGACGATTAGGTAGCTGAGTAAGGGGATCGGTAAGTGCTTTATTTCTCTGCTGCTGCAAATGGTCTTTCAAATAATCCGTTTCAATTTGAGATTGTTTGAGTTCGTGTTGAATGTCAGCGATAGTTTTCGCAGACTCTTCTTCGAGTGACTTTCGTTCATTGTTAAAACTTGTAATGTGATCGGTAATTGATTCAAGACTTTTAGAAATTAAAATTTCAAGATCATGGACATTTTCTACATCTTTAAAATAGAGCTTAATATCACTCACTTGCTCGGCCATAGATAGACTAAAGTTTTCGCTTACTTTTGAAATAGCTTCATTACTGGTAATGCAGTTATTGACGATATCAAGTCGTTGACGAAGCTGGATTAAGAAAGTTTCGAATTGATTTGTACTACTTGATATAGAGCTTATGATTAATAAACTGGCATCTTCAAGGAATAAGGTTAAGTCATCGAGACTTTTAAGTTCGATTAAGCGTTTATGCATTTGAGTAAGATGTTCGTCCTGCTCTGCTGATAACTCAAGCTGACTAAAGAGTCTTAATAAAGGACTTGTAACTTGTTGAATACCTTCGTGAGTAATATTTGGAGAGGCTGTGCTTTCTACAGTATGGACTGGAGAATCTTCAGCCGATTGAAAGAGCTCAATCAAATCACTAATAGAGGATACTGCAAGAACGTTTGATGATAAGGAGTTACGATAGTTTTGAAGACTAATTGTTGTTTTTATAGATGTTGATTGATTAATAAACTCATCAATCATAATATCAGCTGGAATTTGTTTAAATAGCTTAAGCAGTTTATTATTTTCAGGGAGTGTTGCAGATAAAGTTACTGCTTTAGTAATAGTGATAATTTGATTTTGTAGCTCTGTAACTGTGGAGCCAATTTTAATCATCTTTTTAAACTGAGCAATCTCGTGATCTACATTTCTATCATTGCCTTCGCAGATAGAAGATAGATTTTGCAAACATATCAGTAATTCTTTGTCTTGAGACATTTCTGGTTGATCAGCTTTAGTGTTCTTACATTTATTAAACAAGCTTCCAAATAACGATTTATCTTTTTTGCTTGTCATAAATGTATTCCATTAATGTGTTTATTGTCAATATTATTACATATTCTAATCGGATGTGTATGATCATCATATGCATCAGTCGTTAGTATAGAGCTTGGAAGCAATACTTCCAATGCGATTGGCAAATGATCAGAAATAGGATCAGGTAAAATAGTTTCTGAAACGATTTCGATTAATGGTGAGACAAGTATGTGATCGTATTGGTGTACGGGTTGCCAACTTGGGAAAGTCAGATTTGCTACATTATCAGATGTTTTAAGAGTCACTCCATGGGAAGCAAACTGCTTTCGTAGTTCATCTCCTGAGCAATTTAAGTCACCCATTATAATAACGTAAGGATAATCTGATATTTTTGAGGCAAGATACTCTACCTGTTTTCGACGAGCTCTACGACTAAGTGAGAGATGAGCAACTATGACCTTTAGTTGTTCTTCACCATGCCCTAAAACTGCTTCTATAGCACCTCGACCAGGGATTAAACCTGGTAATTTATGATTGATAATTTGGTTAACAGGAAGCTTGGCTAATAACCCATTACTATGTTGCGCTATTTTACCAAGGTTTCTATTGCATTGATGGTACCAGTAAGGGAACCCTGAATAATTAGCAAGAAACTCAACCTGATTAATATAACTACTACGAAGACTGCCTCCATCGACTTCTTGTAAGGCAACTAGATCGTAAGGCTTTAGGAGGTGGCTAATCTTATGTAGGTTATCCAGTCGTTTTTGATTAGGCAGTAGGTGTTGCCAGCTTGACATAATGTAGTCACGATAGTGACGCGTCTGTATGCCTACCTGAACGTTATAACTTAATAACTTAAGTATTCTTTTGTTTTCCGCCTGGAGAGCGTTTTCCATTGCCACAATACTTTCGTTCCATTGTTATATTATTA
>JAAGZM010000269.1 GCA_024206355.1 Gammaproteobacteria bacterium
CATATTGCCTTTACACTACAAAATGATCAAGACTTAGTGATAGCGGCTAGACTGACCGATTATGAGGAATTGAAATGGGATCTTTATATATACAGGGTTATTATCCCTATTAATAACAATGACACCTCAATTGATACTCAGTATTCAAATTAGTTTTCTAATAAAAGGAAAGATTGATTCTTAATAAAATCAATTAAATAAATAAAACAATATGATAATAAAAACGTCTAAATATTTGCCACTCTACATATTACTCAGCTTTGTTGGATCATTCTCTGTAGAAGCAGCAACCATTAAACAAAAAATTAATGGTAAAATCTATAACATCCCAAAGCTTCAGCAGGATTTGGTCATTGATGGTAATATTGACGAAAAAGCATGGCAACAAGCATTAATGATAGAACTTACGATTGAAACAAAGCCGGGAGAAAACACTAAAGCACCAGTAAAAACAACTGCTTATATGTTCGAAGATGGAGAGTCAATTTATGTTGCTTTTAAGGCTTATGATCACGACATATCGAAAATTAGAGCTCATTATCACGATCATGATTTAATTTTTGATGACGATATTGTTGGATTTAAAGTTGATACTTTCAATGACTCTCTTCACGCCTACCAATTCTTTATCAATCCATTAGGTGTTAAGCATGACTCTATCGAGGACACTGCTACTGGAGAAGATGATATATCTTGGAATGCGATTTGGGATGCTGCCTCAAAGATAACAGAAGATGGTTTTTATGTGGAATTTGCTGTGCCACTTAAAATTTTACGATTTGATGATTCAAAAGATGAACAAATATGGGGTTTTGATTTATTAAGGTTTTACCCAAGAGAGGATTTTCATCGAATCTCTTATCACAAAGTTGATAGAAATATTTCATGCAACCTATGCCAAAACGATAAGATAAAAGGTCTAAAGGATATTAAAACGGGGAAGGATCTGACAATCGTGCCCTTTATGACAGCTGCTAAAAATGAGTCAAGAGATAAACCTCTGACTGACCAATGGCAAAGCTCAAGTGTTGATGCCGATTTTGGTGCTGATTTACGCTGGGGAGTAACACCTGATACCACGATAAACGCAACAATTAATCCAGATTTTTCACAGGTTGAATCTGATGTAGCTCAGTTAGATAATAACAATACGTTTTCTTTGTTCTTCCCTGAGAAAAGACAGTTTTTTGTTGAAGGTGCGGATTACTATCAAAGTCTAATTAATGTTGTGCATACAAGAAACATTAGTGATCCTGACTATGGTATGAAGGTTACGCATTCAAGTAACGGTAACAATTATGCCGCTTTTTTCAGTAACGATACTCAAACAAACTATGTTCTACCAGGTAGTTTAGAATCAAATTTAGTAAGCTTATCCACAGATAGTACCAATGGTGTTATTCGATACCGCCATGACTTGGAGAATACTTCAACATTTGGTGCAATCATGACCATAAGAAAGTCTGATAATTATCATAACTATGTTTATGGTATAGATGGTTCGTTTCGTTTATCTGATACTGATGTGATTAGAGCTCAGTTATTAAATTCGGATACTGAAGATCCTGACTCAACTGTGACTGAATTTTCACTTGTCAATAGCGATTCTTCTGGTACTGCTGCAGATTTACATTATAAGCATCAGTCCAGAGACTGGACAATATGGGGACGTTATACACGCCTAGATGAAGGTTTTAGAGCAGACTTAGGCTTTCAACCAAGGGTAGATTACAACCGATATATTGCTGGTGTAAGACGATTTTGGTTTAACAATGATAGTTGGTGGAATACTGTTTCAGCCGGTTTTGATACAAGATATTCCTATGATTTGAATGGTGATGTGATAGAAAATTGGCTGACTGGAACTGTCGAATATCTAGGTATTCAACAGTCTCAAATTGAAATAGAATATACAATTGGTGAAGAATCTTGGGCGGGAACTGTTTATGACACAAATGAAATCGAGGTTTCAGGTAAAGTAACAATTGTTAGTGGAGTTGTTACAAAACTGAATGCTTCATACAAAGATACAATCGACTATGTGAATGCCAAAGCTGGTGAGCTATTTAGTATATCTCCAAGTGTTACGTTGAACCTAGGACAGCACTTTCAAACCGAAATTCAATATACACAACAAAAAATGG
>JAAGZM010000270.1 GCA_024206355.1 Gammaproteobacteria bacterium
AAAAATGAACAATAATTATAACAAATATGAGACTTTAAACCTCAGTTTAAATATCACCAAAAATAGCTTGTAATATACTAATAGCAGAAAGAGCTGCCGTTTCTGTTCTTAATATTCTAGGACCAAGACTTACTGCTTTAAATGAAGTATTTTCTAGGACAGTCTGTATTTCATTATCACTCAGGCCACCTTCAGGTCCCACGAGGAGTCGAATTGCTGAAGACTGTTCTATTTCTGTTAACCTTGCCGTAGCATTTGGCTCAAAAAGCAGTCCCGGTTCTTCACTTATGGTTAGCCACTGTTGAAGTTCAACCGGCTGATTTAATTGTGTAATTTGAGTGCGCCCAGACTGTTCACAGGCACTTTCAATAATTTTTTGCCAGTGACTCATTTTCCTTTTAATGCGTTTATCATCAAATCTAAATTGTACACGTTCACTGATCAGTGGAGTTATTGTTGTTACACCAAGTTCAACAGCCTTTTGAAGAGTAAAATCCATTCTTTCACCCCTAGATATTGCCTGACCAAGGTGAATAACCAAAGCTGATTCTTTATTGCCGGGTGCGCTTGAATGAATGTTGACACTGACGACTTTGCCTATATGAGTAATGTTTGCTTGGTAATTATTGCCATTGCCATTAAAAAGTTGGATCTCGTTCTCAACTTTAAGTCTTAACACACGGTGGATATGGCTAGAAACCTCTTTGCTGAGCTGTACTTCAGAGCCAACCGTGAGTGCACCAGATATAAAAAATCGACTTAAGCGCATTATTAATAATTTCCACTGATGATATTTTTGATAGGTGGCTCAGAAATAGCTGATAATTGTTCTTTTAAGCCCAATATCTGCTGTTCCCAATAACGCGGCTCAGCAAACCATGGAAAATGATGTTGGAAACTCGGATCTTCCCATCGCCTAGCTAACCACGCTGAATAATGGATCATTCTTAAGGTTCTAAGTGGTTCAATTAACATTAATTCTTTGTTATTAAAGTCTCTAAATTCTTGATAGCCATCAAGCAAGATATCAAGTCGCTCATTCATGGTATCGGCGTCACCACCAAGTAGCATCCATAAGTCTTGAATAGCCGGGCCGTTGCGACTGTCATCAAGATCAACAATATGAGGCCCATCTTCGGTCCACAAAATATTACCTGGATGGCAATCACAATGTAGGCGGATGGTCTGAATGTCGTTTCGTTGATCAAAAATTGCTTGCGAGGCTTCTAGCACCTGAGCTGCTATTGTTTCATAAGATAGACGTAACGATTGCGGAATATGGGGGCCATTTTGTAAAAACTCGAGACACTCATGGCCAAATATCTGGCAATTTATTTCAGGTCTATTCTCAAAAAGTTTAATAGCGCCAACATTATGTATTCGTGCCATGTAACGGCCCAACCAAAGCAAATGAGACTCATCATCAAGCTCTGGAGCACGTCCACCATGACAAGCAAAGAGACTAAAACGATAACTTTTCCACTGCATCAAGGTTTTGCCTTCATTCAGCACGAGAGGTGCAACTACCGGGATCTCAGCATTGGCGAGTTGTTGTGAGAATTCGTGCTCTTCTGCAATTTGCTGATCTGACCAACGATTCGGACGATAAAACTTTGCCACTAGCTTTGTTTCATCAACATCCCGTACGCGATAAACGCGGTTCTCATAGGAATTTAAGGTGAGCATAGATCCGTCAAGCTGAATGCCTAGAGATTCTATGGCATCAAGGACGGTATCAGGGGTGAGTTTATAATAATCGTTATCAGACACTGATATTCTGCCAGTTTTTCTTATTCCAGAAGTGTACGAAAATAAAGGCTTGGCTTGAACGGTAAACGATTTGAGCTAACCAAATGGCTGTTAATCCATAGCCTAAAATTGGACCAAGCAAATAAGCTACAGGTAGAAATAGTAACCATTGAGTACTCATTGAAATTTGCATAGTAACTTTCGTTGCTCCAGCTCCCATCAGAGAGCTCATCATTACCATACTCAGTGCTTCAAGGGGGAGGCCGATGGCAACAATTTTAAGCGGTATCATGGCAACTGATAAGGCATTTTCCTCAATAAGAAATATAGCCAAAATTGGCTCAGATAAAAATAACATTGGTAGAGCAATGAAAGTAATAACAACCATTGCTATAGCGCTAACATCCCATGCCCATTGATAGGCATCAGCGGAATCTTTTCTTCCAAGTGCTTCAGATACAAGTGTTGAGGCGCTCATTCCAAAAGCAATACAAGGTAAGATAGCAACAAGTGTTAAATTAGTGAGGATATTGGCCGCTGCCAGAGAATCGGTACCTACTTTTCCAATGATCCAAAAGAGCATGGTAAAACCTGCTGCGAAGAAAAACTGTTGCATTGAGGCAGGTATTGATAGTTGTATGATGTTTTTTATGGAGTGCATGCTGGGTAAGCCGTGCATAAACCCATATCGCTTTCCTTTATTAAGACAAAGGATAAAGTGACAAATAGTGCCTAGTATTAACGAAATAGTTGTTCCAAGACCAGCACCAACAACCCCCATTTCAGGAAAACCAAAGTTGCCAAAGATGAGAATATAGTTAAGTAAGATATTCAACGTGTGCATGCCAAATAAGACCCACATGTAGTATTGGGTCTGTTTAATACCGCTCCAAAAGCCTCGAAAACAGAAATTGATAGCAATTGCCGTGACGCCTAGAAGTCGCATTTCCATATAGGGTTCGGCTTGTGCAATAACAGCCACATCATCAATAATAAACGGCAGTGTCCATGGCACCATTAGATAAAGAATGATGGATGCTGGTAATGCAAAGAGTAGATTGAGCACAATACTACCATTGAGAGGTACAGCCGCTTCGTTTGCTCTGTCCTCACCAATTCTGCGCGCGACAATGACTTGTACACCTGTGGCAAGACCCATAAAAAGGGCAACGGCCATAAAATTTAGAAAGCTACTAATCCCAACTGCTGCCATAGCTGCAGAACCAAGGTGTCCAACCATAGCAGCATCGACAAGATTAAGAATATTTTGGGAAACCATTGCACCTATGATTGGTACAGAAATCGCCATTACTTGTTTGGTGCGTAGAGTTTCAGGAATAAATCGTTTCATTGAAGTGAGTATACATTAAGACTGTTTCGGAGTCCTTGCAATTATCCATACCTCAATTGTTTGTGCACCGGTTTTTTGCAGGCAACTGCATAAGCTTCGCATGGTGGAGCCTGTAGTGTAGACATCATCAATAATGGCGATTTTTTTTGGCACAGGCTTTATAGCCTGAAATATATCTTGAGCATTATCAATACGTTGTTGGCGTTTGAGAAAGTGTTGTGTTTTTGCTTTATCGATTCGGGTTACACATTGATGATTAATGGTCAGTTGCAACGTTTTTGCAATCGGTAGGGTAATTTCAAGCGCTTGGTTATAGCCTCGTTCCATAAGGCGACTCGGATGCAGTGGAACAGGAACTAATACCAACTCAGGATCATAGGTCTGAATAAGAAGTTGCTCGGCAAATAACTGACCAAGAAGCTTTAAAGATGCCAAGTTTTTATTAAATTTCCCTTGATGAATAATTTCTTTGATGGGTGTCTGATAGGCACTAAGGCAACGAATAGCCTGCCAATAGCAGTCATTGGAAAGAGTGGTTACTTCATATTGTGAAAACTCTTCTGGAGGTAAAATTAACTGCTGACAAGCTGTGCAAAGCGATTTTGGATGATCACAGCTTTTGCGACACAGTAAACAGGAAAGAGGTAGAAGGTGATCGAGACAAAATAATATAATCGACTTTAGATAATGATTAGTTAGAAAAAATCTTTTCATATTGCTTCCTTGCAATTGACAGTCAATGTGATTGCGTTATCATCATTTTCGTTATAAAAGTTTGAATTAGAATGACTTATACTACACTTTTAAGCCTTGAATATGATAGCTTCTAGTCTAACTGAATCATTCACCTTGAATGATAAAGGGTATAGAATCTATGATGATACTCGTTATCTTCTGAGTTAATTCACATAAATGTATTAAGAGATATCAATCTTTGTTGTCAGGAATTACCCAATTACAATGAATAGCCCCGATCATTCTTATTTTTTTTCTAAAGCTGATATTGTTAAAAGCTTTAATCGCTCGGTTAAAAGCTATGATAATTGTGCCGTTATCCAAAATATTGTCGGTGAAAGATTGTCTGAACGATTAGATTTGGTCGTTATAGAACCAGAAATAATCATTGATATTGGCTCAGGAACAGGTAATTTCGTTCGCGAGCTTCAACAGCGATATAAAAAAAAGAAAGTCATCGGAATCGATATTGCCGATAAGATGAGTGCTTTTGCTAACAAAAAACGAAACTGGTTATCTAAAGAGCGTTATATCTGCGCCGATGCTGAAGCTCTGCCTTTTGCTGATAATTCGGTTGATCTTGTTTTTTCTAACCTAATGTTACAGTGGTTACCAAATCCCGATCAGTTCTTTGAAGATGTTCAGCGAGTACTTAAGCCAGGTGGATTATTAATGTTTAGCAGTTTTGGTCCTGATACGCTAAAAGAAATGCGTCAGAGTTGGGATCAGGTGGATGATAATATCCATGTAAATCGATTTATCGATATGCATGACATCGGTGATAGCCTCAGCAATAGTGGATTTGCTGGCATTGTGATGGACACAGAAACAATTACTATGACATATGAGTCTTTGAATGATTTACATCAAGACCTAAAAGGACTTGGAGAAACCAATCTTAATGCAGGGCGTGCACATTCTCTAACGGGAAAAACGCTTTGGAATAAG
>JAAGZM010000271.1 GCA_024206355.1 Gammaproteobacteria bacterium
CCGACTGCATTTGCTTGTTATGAGTGTGTTGGCTGATACTCGACATTTCGAAGTTCATTTATTATTGGATTACCATCAAGCTCTTTCTGGGCGTGTTTCAGGTTGCTCTTAATATTGGTATCGCAATGCTCGAGCGCTTTTACGAATGGTATGTCTTTGAGATTTAGAAACAATGCTAATGCGTAACTATGCTCTGCCTCAGTTAAGTATCCGCTTCGTGAAGATCGCCAGCCTTGAGAGTCTACTGAAGTGTGTTGACTGAAGCTGAAAGCTGAATTTGCGACAAAAATTCCAAAACCCAAAAATGATGCGCAGATGTCAGTGGCAAACTCCCAATTATCCCAGCCTCCAGGTGGTGGCTCTGGGGTTGTAGCCGTTAAGTAATGAGAGAGCTCATGTGCAAAAGTAGCAACCATTTGCACGGGATCTTCCGAAAGCCTGGGATTGTAGGTAATCGTGACCTCGTTTTTTTCGTTAGTTGCAAATGTACCCGCTGGATTGTGTTCAGCATTCTGCATAACAAGGGTAGGGGCAACGACCAGATTAGGGTCTTCTTCCTGCACTACTAATGTGCAGGGCCACTTTTCCATTCCTGCAAACTTTTTGACCTGATCAAATGTTGCCAGCGCAGCTTCTTCGGGAGATCCTACTCGCGACGGAAAGAAATCTTTGGTAGGGAGAATTAGTTGAGCCTCCTCATAAAAATCACTGCCTCCGAAATGCTTAAGTAGCCACGCGAAGCAAGCATGCTGGAAATCCTGATCTTCTCCCGATAGTAAAGGCTTCTTTCTAAAGATACTCAACATAATCTACTTGATACACTAATAACGCTTGCAGCATTGGCGCGGTTTTTTTTCGCATCCATTGCCTGTGATTGTTAGTTTCTATTTATGGCACCGTAAATAGCGTGAGGAGCACCTTTAACTGCCGCCCAATACTTATCGCCAAATGACCAATGCCACCATTCAAATGGATAATTTACAAAACCTGCTTCCTCCATGCAATGGAAAAGAATCTTCCGATTAGTACGAGCCTGATCAGAAATATCTCCAGAG
>JAAGZM010000272.1 GCA_024206355.1 Gammaproteobacteria bacterium
ATTTATTTTCTGCCTAGCATACGGCCTAGTGTATTGTCTTTTTTCAGGAAGTGATGCTTAAATGCTGCGAGGACATGTAAAGCAATAACCACCGCTATCGCAATGCCACCAATTTCATGTATTTCATGGGCAATACCTCCCACAGCTTTATTCTTTTCAGCTAATCCTTCAATAGTAAAGAGTCCAAAAAAGCCAATATTGTGACCACCAGCTAATGACATAATTACACCCGAGACAGGTATTACCAGCATCATTATCATCAGGATCCACTTTGTTGTATTTGCGATTGTAATTTCTGCATTTGACAAGCTAGCCAATGGGTTTAGCTTTTTGTTGCTCTTCACCCAATACCATCTGAACAAAGCTAATACGAGGACAATTAATCCTACTGCTTTATGCGTTGCATAAATACTCCATTTATCATTACCATCATCCATGCTCGTCATTATAAAGCCCACAATCACAAGTGCGATTATCATAATTGCCATCAACCAATGTAATATAATGGTTAGTGTTCCGTAGCTGTCACTAGTATTTTTAAGACTCATTTGAACTCCTTGTTATTATTTTTTTTCAAAAAGCATTATAAAGCGATCGGTTTTACGTCTGATCTTTGGATCAAAAACGCTTAGGCTATGATTGTCATTTTTATTAACCAGTACATCTGACTGTTTGATAAAACGAAAACCTCTTTTTTCAATATCTGCTTTGGTAAATGCACTTTCTATACGGTGTAACGTTTTAGCATCTTTAATACCATGCCCAACTGTCGTGTCATGATCAACAACGAGTAAAGTACCGCCAGGTTTTAATGACTTCAGTACTTGAGGCATAACCTCATCAACAGCAAAGTTCCAACCTTCATCAAGAAAAACCATATCATGATAGCCTAAAACTAAAAACACATTATCATATTTTTCAGTGCCTAACTTTAAATCTGAGGCTTCACTGAGTAAATACGTAACATTTTTTAATCGATCATCAGCAAGTCGTTGCTCTAGTGCTTTACCTGCAAATCGGACATAGGCTTGGGGGATCTGTAGAACAACATGACCTTTGTCTCCTACTACTCTAGATAAAAGCTCTGTGTAATATCCTCCACCGCCTAGTAAATCTAGAACCTTATCACCTGATTTAACACCTGAAAAATTGATGATTTCTACTGGTTTACTTCGTGGATCACGCTTCATATCCTGTTCAGTTCGTCCCGATAAATCAACATCTTCTGCTTGTACTAGAGATGTGGGTACAAAAAGTATGCAAATCGCAACCACTGCGCTAACGACATAACTTCTTGTTTTATTTGATTTATTCATTGAATTGGCTCCTCTAACAACTAAAAGTTAACAACTAAAGATTGAGTGTAGCTTACTTTTCTAAATCTATTCCATTAGATTATCTGGAAATATGTATGCATTTGTTTCGATAATATTACTTTCTAATATCAGTCAAACCACCAATATAATTTTCTAAAATGTCATGCTATATAACTCTTGCCACTAAATTCAGCTTATTGATAAACTCACATTCCTAATGCTAAGTCTTTCTTTAAGTCTTCTATGTCTTCAAGCCCGACTGCTACTCGAATTAGTCCATCAGCAATTCCAGACTGTTGACGTTGTTCCAGTGTAAGTCGCCCATGGGTGGTACTCGCGGGGTGAGTGATAGTTGTTTTAATATCACCTAAATTTGCAGTAATTGAACATATCTCTGTTGCGTCTATAAGCTTCCAACCAGCATCCTTGCCACCTTTTAACTCAAAAGATAGCAATCCTCCAAAATTGTTCATTTGTGATTTGGCTAATGCATGTTGAGAATGAGACTCTAAACCGGGATAAAAGACCTGTGATACCTGCGGCTGGTGTTCAAGCCATTTTGCTAACTCAAGGGCTGCGACACTATGAGCTTGCATTCTTATGTTGAGTGTTTCCAAACCTTTCAGAAATACCCAGGCATTAAAAGCACTCATTGTTGGGCCAGCACTACGCAAAAATCCATAAATATCAGTGCCGACAATTTCTTCTCTACCTAATACAGCACCTCCCATACATCGACCTTGCCCATCGATATATTTTGTTGCTGAGTGAATAATAATATCTGCGCCCATTTTCAGCGGCTGCTGCAATACCGGAGTAGCTAGGCAATTATCAACCATTAATAAACAATCATGCTGATGGGCGATTTCTGCAACTGCGCTAATATCGACTAGTTCTGTCAAAGGGTTCGAAGGTGTTTCTAGAAACAGTATCTTAGTATTCTTTTGAATTGCCTGTTGCCAACCATCAAGATTAGACAAGTCAACAAACGTTGTTTCTATACCCAGTTTTGCCATGAATTTAGTAAACAGCATGGTAGTTGTACCAAAAATACTGCGAGATGAAACAATATGATCACCCGTTTTCATGATACCGAAACAAGCCGATAAGATTGCAGACATGCCAGATGATGTAGCAACACAAGCTTCTGCACCTTCCATACGTGCAAGACGTTGTTCAAAAGTTCTGACCGTAGGGTTTGTAAATCGTGAATAAATATTTCCCGGCTCTTCCTCTGAAAAACGTGCTGCTGCTTCGGCTGCTGAAGTAAAGATAAAACTTGAAGTAGCAAAGATAGGATCACTGTGTTCCTGCTCTGTACTACGTACCTGACCTGCTCTTATTGCCTGAGTCGCAAAGCCCCATTCGGCTTCTAGATCCTCAAAATCACTCATTGGTGTATGTCCCGCATTGATGATAATACCTATATTATACCTATCATCACATACTATTCACCTTGTTGAAAACCGTTTCTTTTTACAAGCGTATCTCTGTTTTTTCAATTTTCGTAGTTTGGCTTTCCAAACCTCACCTTGTTTGACTTTATATCCGGCTCTAAGCTGACTATATAGTCGTTCTATTTTTGCATTAACTCCTGTGCAGCTCGTTTCGGATATTTTAATGTCGCTCGTTGTTTTTGCAGCAATGTAGTTCATCGTTGATAACAAGAATGTTATCAATAAATACGTTTTAATTTTCATTTCTTTATTCGCCTTGTTTATAACCTGATGAACGAAGTTATCAAGAAACTTTAATGACAAAAAGAGTTATTCACCCACATCGACTGTGCGTATTTATCCATTTAATCTATCAGCAAAACTTGACCATTAAGAAGCATTGCAGGTAGAGTAAATATATATGATTTAATAGAGAATTCTTATGACCGATCATCAAATGACAAGCTCAATGAATGTACTTGAAGCAACAGGGCAATACAAAGTTCTAGCACGTGTACCAGAGTCTTTGATACAAAATGACGTCGTAAACGGGCGGATATTTAAAGCGGCGATAATTGACTTGGAAACAACGGGGCTTGATCCAAAAATCGATGAAATTATTGAGATTGGAACACTCATTGTTTCCTTTACTAATGAAGATGGATTCATTGCTCTTGAGTTTACCGACAATCAATTGCAGCAGCCGAATAAGCCAATTAGTGAGGAAATAACTCGGATCACTGGAATTACTAATGAAGAGGTTGAAGGTAAGTCTATTGACTGGCAGTCCATTGCTAATGAACTCAATAGTATCGATTTAATCATCTGTCACAATGCATCCTTTGATAGAAATTTTATGGAGCTACAAACGCCAGAATTTTTCAGTCAGCTTATCCAATCTAAAGCCTTTGGTTGCTCTTCTCGTGGTGTGAAATGGCCAGAGCTTGGCTATGAGGGTGCAAAGCTTGAATACTTAAATTTAAAAATGGGCTTCTTTTACGATGGTCACAGAGCACTGGTAGACTGTTGGGCAACCTTAAATCTTTTTGTTCAGTCACCTGAAGCCTTTGATCAACTTAAGGCCAGTGTTCGACTAAAAGAATATTTGATCTGTGCGGTTAATGCGGCTTTTGATAAAAAAGATGAGTTAAAGAAACGTCGCTATCGCTGGAGTGATGGCAGTAACTCATTACCAAAGTCATGGTGGATTAGTGTTCCTGAAGCCGACTATGAAACTGAACTCGACTTCCTAAAAGATGAGATCTATGGAGGCAGGCAAATGACGCTTCCTTCAGCTGTTGTTACTGCTCGTAAACGTTATTCCTATCGCGCACAAGAACTAAACTAGCATTGACAAGTTAAGCATCGATAGACATACCTAAGACGCGGCTTATCTCACTTAAACTGCGTCCACTTTCATCTGACCATTCATTGAATGCTTCTTGAGTACTACGAAAATCTGCTTTTGATGTGGGAGGCTTATCTAGCACTCTTGCATTAAGTAAGGCGGCAATTACATCACGACTCAATACAAAGCTATCTTTACCAATTCCTCGGAGGAAATATTGGCTGGTTAGTTTTCCGAGTCGTGAGCCTCTTTTATGCAACAGATCCAGTAGGCC
>JAAGZM010000273.1 GCA_024206355.1 Gammaproteobacteria bacterium
AAGCTGGTGCTAGAGCGCTATGGCGAGCTACTGGTATTAAATCATCAGATTTTGGTAAGCCGATTATTGCAGTCTGTAATTCCTACTCGCAATTTGTCCCAGGCCACGTACATCTACGTGAAGCTAGTGATATGGTTAAGGTAACGATTGAGGCAAATGGAGGTATTGCTCGTGAATGTAATACTATTGCTATTGATGATGGTATTGCTATGGGACATTCCGGTATGCTTTACAGCTTACCTTCAAGAGAATTAATTGCTGATTCTGTTGAGTATGTTGTCAATGCACATTGTGCAGATGCGATGATCTGCATTACCAACTGTGACAAAATAACTCCCGGTATGCTAATGGCCGCTTTGCGTATCAATATTCCTGCAATTTTTGTTTCCGGTGGACCAATGGAAGCGGGAAAAATTGAACAAAAAGGTGAGATCATCAAGCTGGATTTAGTCGATGCAATGGTCGCCGGTGTTGATCCCAATGTCAGTAAACAAGATAAGAAACAAATTGAAGAATCTGCTTGTCCAACCTGTGGTTCATGCTCAGGCATGTTTACCGCAAATTCAATGAACTGTTTGGTGGAAGCATTAGGATTGGCGTTGCCTGGTAATGGCAGTATGTTAGCAACCCATGAAGATAGGAAAAAATTATTTAATCAAGCTGGCAAACGTATCATGGAGTTATGCTATAGCTTTTATCAAAATGATGACCAGAACATTTTGCCTCGTAATATTGCCAATAAAGATGCTTTCGAAAATGCAATGAAATTAGATATTGCGATGGGTGGCTCGACTAATACGGTTTTGCATTTATTAGCAGCAGCCCAAGAAGCACAAGTTGATTTTACAATGTCTGACATTGATCGACTATCTAGAATAATTCCGCACTTGTGTAAGGTTGCTCCATCGACGCCACTATACCATATGGAAGATGTGCATAGAGCAGGTGGTGTTATGGCACTGCTTGGTGAGTTACAGCGAGCTGGTTTACTTAATGAAGATGGTTATCATATTGCTGGTGATTCACTAATAGATGTGCTGAAAAAGTGGGACATTAAACAAACTAATAATCTTCAGGTTAAGAACTTCTTCCGTGCAGCGCCATCTGGTAAGAAAAATATTGCTGCATTTTCGCAGACTACTCGATTTCCTTTTGTCGATGAAGATCGAACAATAGGTTGTATCCGAGACAAAGCTCATGCTTATAGTCAAGATGGTGGTTTAGCGGTCCTTTTTGGTAATGTGGCACCTAAAGGTTGTATCGTAAAGACAGCAGGTGTTCCAGAGGAACTCAAATACTTTAAAGGTATTGCTCGTGTATTTGATTGCCAAGATTCAGCTACTGAAGCAATTTTAGAGGGAAAGATTAAGGCAGGTGATGCTGTAATTATTCGATACGAAGGTCCGAGAGGTGGGCCAGGTATGCAGGAAATGCTTTATCCAACAAGCCATTTGAAATCAATGGGGCTTGCTGATAAATGTGCGTTAATTACTGACGGCCGATTTTCTGGTGGCACGTCCGGCTTATCCATCGGTCATGTCTCACCAGAAGCTGCAGCAAAAGGTATAATTTCTATCGTTAACGATGGCGATGGAATTGAAATCGATATTGCTCAAAGAGGAATTAACGTACTTATTTCTGACGCAGAAATTGAGCAGAGAATGAAATTAGTGGAGAACAGTGATAAGCCTTTTCAGGCAAATCGAAACAGAACTGTATCACTGGCATTACAGGCTTACGCTTTGATGGCAACTAGTGCCGATCGAGGTGCTGTTCGAGATATTAGTAATCTAGGTGTCATTGATGGCTAGTTTGAATGATATTTTAAAACGTATTATTGCTGCGCCTGTTTATGATGTGGCAATTAAAACACCTTTGCAAACAATGAAGAGTTTATCTGAGCGTTTATCAGATAAAGAGCCTTGTGAAATTGTTATTAAGCGTGAAGATATGCAACCCGTTTATTCGTTTAAACTCAGAGGTGCATACAACAAGCTTAGTCAGCTAACGGATGAGCAAAAACAACGCGGTATCGTTGCGGCTTCGGCTGGGAATCATGCGCAAGGTGTTGCTTTGTCAGCAAAAAAACTGGGTATTTCTGCGATTATTGTTATGCCACGGACAACTCCTGATATCAAAGTTAAAGCTGTAAAAAAATTAGGTGCACAAGTACTGCTTTTCGGCGACTCTTTTGATGTTGCTAAAGAGCAATCAGAGGCGATTTCCAAAGAACAAAATAGAGTACTCATTCCTCCCTATGATGATATTGATGTTATTGCAGGTCAGGGAACTTTAGGTTTAGAGTTAATGCAACAGGCGAGTGACTTGGATGCGATCTTAGTTCCTGTTGGCGGTGGTGGACTTGTAGCTGGCGTTGGGGCTTTCATCAAATCTATTAATCCAGATATTCAAATCATTGCGGTTGAAGCAGAAGATTCAGCTTGTTTAGCTGCTGCACAAGAAGCGGGCAAACCGGTTGATATCAATAATGTTGGCTTATTTGCAGATGGTGTTGCGGTTAAACGTATTGGCGAATTACCATTTACAGTTATTAACGAATGTGTTGATCAGACAATCACTGTTACGACTGACGAAATCTGTGCTGCTATTCAAGATATATTTAATGATACAAGAGCGATAGCTGAACCAGCAGGCGCTATTTCGGTTGCAGGCATTAAGAAATTACATCACGAAGGTCAACTTCCTGGAAAGAAAGTTGCGGTAATCCTAAGTGGTGCCAATATGAACTTCCATACGTTGAGACATGTGAGTGAGCGTTCAGAATTTGGAGAATGCACAGAAGCTGTTTTTGCAGCGACCATTAATGAGCAATCAGGAAGTTTCCGAAAGTTTTGCTTATTGATGCATGACAAGGTTATCACTGAGTTTAACTATCGTATTGCAGATAGCAAAAAGGCGAATATTTTCGTTGGCATTCGTATGCAAAATAGTGAAAATGAACGCGAACTGATGATGCAGCAATTAACGGAGAACAATATTCCCGTTATTGATTTGTCTGATGATGTTCTTGCTAAAGTTCATCTGCGATACATGGTTGGTGGTATCCCTGTGAAAGCTTTTCGTGAACAAGTTGTTAGTTTTGATTTCCCTGAAGTCCCCGGTGCTTTACTTCGCTTCCTTGAAAAACTCGGTGATCGATGGAATATATCACTTTTTCATTACCGAAATCATGGTGCTGCGTATGGACGGATCTTAGCGGGTTTTGATATCCCTGAAAATGAACAATCATTGTTTGAAGAGTATTTAGACGAATTAGGTTATCGTTATAATAATGAAAGCAATAACCCTGCGTATCATTTATTTTTAAATCCTGATAGTTAAAAAATCACCACATTAGATCATCTGGTATTTGATAATCTGCATAAGGATCATCTTCATCTATTTCAGTTTTAATATTATCATTGAGTAATACAATGATCGAAGTATCACGCTGTTGGATTTTTTCTGCCACAATCGCTGGTACCATTTCATAACTTTCACCAAGTTTGGCAATTGCGATAATACCTTTACTTAATTGCTTTTGAAGCGACTCGGTAACATAAATTTTTGCGATAACTGTATCGTCAGTAAATTGGTATGAGATTTCACCATTTTGATCATCAATAGCATTACTTTTGATCAGTTGAATGATCTGAGCTTGAATCGCTTTTTGCTCAGCTAAGGCCTGTTTTTCTTTGTTCATAGCTTTGTCTTTAGCAATACGTTCAGCCAGAGCCTTTTCAGCCTGAAGTTTGTTTTCATCAAGTTGAATATGACCTTTAGGTTGTTTCTTTGATTGGCTGTGTTTTGCTAATTTTATTTTTTTAGCTTTTTTCTTATCAACAATACCTGCTTTGAGTAATTGGTCTTGTAATGATGCCATAGTGATACCCTTCGATAGCAATAATTTATTTGAGTAAATAGTAGCACTATTTTACTGCTAATAACCGTCCTCATGAACAGTTTTAACCGCTCTACCGGAAGGATCAATACAATCAGCAAAAGATTGATCCCAAACCAGTGCTTCAGCGGTAGAGCAGGCTACTGATTTGCCACCTGGAACCGTATCTACTGCAGACTGCTGTGGAAAATGTTGAACAAATATATCTCGATAATAATAACCTTCCTTAGTGAGTGGGGTATTTACTGGGAATCGATATTCAGCATTTTTCATTTGCTCATCGGAAACATGTTCTTCTGCCAGATCTTTCAAGCTATCAATCCAACCATAACCAACACCATCAGAAAATTGTTCCTTTTGACGCCAAGCAATTTCATCAGGCAATAAATCAGCAAAGGCCTCACGTAAAATATGTTTTTCCATTTTATCTTTGGTGATCATCTTCGCTTCTGGATTCATACTCATGGCCGTATCAATAAAGTCACGATCAAGAAATGGAACTCTTGCTTCTACACCCCAAGCCGACATTGATTTGTTGGCACGTAGGCAATCGTACCAGTGTAGTTTATCTAATTTACGTACGGTTTCATCGTGAAATTCTTTAGCGTTTGGTGCTTTGTGGAAATACAGATAGCCACCAAATAGCTCATCGGCACCTTCACCACTGAGGACCATCTTGATACCCATAGCTCGTATTTTTCTAGCCATTAAATACATCGGTGTTGAAGCGCGAATCGTAGTTACATCATAGGTTTCGAGATGATAAATAACATCATGTAATGCATCGAGACCATCTTGAATTGTATAGGTCAAGTTATGATGTATTGAACCAATATGATCAGCAACCTTTTGAGCAGCTATTAAATCTGGAGAGCCTTCAAGACCAACGGCAAAGGTATGTAAAGAAGGCCACCAGGCGCTGCTTTGTTCATCGTCTTCAATACGCTTTTCTACAAATTGCTTGGCTACTGCCGCGACGATGGATGAATCTAAACCACCTGATAACAATACACCATAGGGGACATCGGTCATCAAGTGTCTTTTAATCGATGCAGTGAGTGAATCTCGAACTACTTTAACTTCTGCTGGAGCAGACTTTACATTTTCATAGTCACGCCATGGAAGTTTATAATATTGTTTAATTTCTCCATCTGTACTCGATAGATAATGCCCCGGGGGAAATGTCTGAACGGAGTCACAAACTGGCGTGAGTGATTTCATTTCAGATGCTACATAGAAGTTTCCTTGAGCATCGTAGCCTGTATAGAGAGGAATAATTCCAATAGGATCTCTGGCAATTAAGTAGCTGTCATTTTCTTCATCATAAAGAATAAATGCAAACATACCTTTTAGCTGATTAAGAAATGAGACATCTTTACCATCAGCTCGTTCGTTATACAGAGCTAGGATAACCTCACAATCGGAATGTGTCTGAAAAGTGAAATCTTGTTTTAATTCAGCTTTAAGTTCTTTATGGTTATAAATTTCACCATTGACGGCTAATACGTTGGTGTGTTCAGGATTATAAAGCGGTTGAGCACCACTTTCGACATCAACAATTGATAGTCTTTCATGAACGAGGATTGCTTTATCGCTAGCATAAGTACCTGACCAGTCTGGTCCACGGTGTCGTTGATGTCTTGAGAGTTTGATAGCCTGTTTTCTTAAAGCACCAGCATCAGTTTTTATATCGAGAATACCTAGTATGGAACACATTTCTAAGAGCCTTATTTTCAATTCATAGTATTTTGGAACAAATAATGATGCAATCATCAACTATTTTATCTAATAATTAAATAGTATTTAATAAAAATAGCTTATTGATAAGATATTATTTAATATAACGGTACAATATTTACTGTTTCATTAAAATAATAGGTCAAAAGTTGTGGAAAAATATCATATCGATGATTTGGATAAACAGATCCTTAATGCATTAATGGAAAATGCGAGGCTTCCTTATGCAGAATTAGCAAAAAAGTTTGATGTGAGTGCAGCTACAATTCATGTGCGAATAGAAAAGATGAAAACTGCAGGCATTATTACCGGCACACATTTGGCGGTTGATCATAAGCAGCTTGGTTATGATGTTTGCTGTTTCATTGGTATAAAACTTTCTAATGCGGGAGATTATCCAGAAGTCATAGAGCAATTGCGTAATATTGAAGAGGTTGTAGAAGCCTATTATACGACCGGGCAATATAGTATTTTTATTAAAATAATGACGACAGCAATTGAAGAATTGCAATGGCTATTGATCGATAAAATTCAGTCGATAGATAAGATCCAAGCAACTGATACACTAATTTCGCTTCAAAATTCTATTAATAGAGATATTCAATTGTAGCTAGTAGTTGAGGGGTTAAATTAGTCAGCAATTCCGATGGATACAGTAACGATAGTTTCTGCAATTCTTCAGCAAGCGTTTGAGCTTCACTTAATCCTGTACTCTTAGCAACGACGATTAATTCATCGCCGCCAAACGGAAAAGGTATAGGCAAAAATAAGTTGAGATCGCCAAGGTTATAGAAGCTGCCCTATGCAATCAAGTAATCCTTCCCCTTTATGTACACCTGCCTCTAGTTTATTCGCGGGTTTGCTTCTGAGTAGGTAACCACCAAAACAATGTTCGTCTTCCAAAGTAAAAATACCTAGTTCCGGAATAAGTTTCTGAAAAGTAACAACTTGATCATTTGAGAATGCTTTAACCGTATCAGTACGATAAATTGTGTTAATTTTTTCCATTAACATAAGTTGGTTACTATTATTTCCTGTAATCGATAAATCAGAATTTTCATCAAAAACATTTCCTCCACCTTCATTTTGTGTTTTCAGGATCCATTGACCTGTTAGTAATTTTTGTTCAATTTCTTTTCGATTTTCCGGAATAATATAGCGACTATTGAGTGCACTGGCTGCAAGTGTTGCCTGATGCTGATTTAATTTAAAATTATCAACTAATTCTCTGACTGTTAATGTTGATAGTTTCATTTGTAGCCATTTTGAAGTTGCAATCTGATGATTGATTCCTGGAGCTACTGCAACCTGATGTTGTTCGATCCATACTCTCAATTGTAGTAATTGTTCATTATCAACAATATAATCTTTGAGATTATATCCAGTGCGAAAATACATCATATCTACCTGGCCATAGTTTTCGAGTTGTAGATGAGTACTATTTGATGATAATTCCCGTTTAAGTTCTCTGAGGGTTTTATAAATAACAATCCCGCCATATTCTTTAATTCCATTAGCTAACATTTTCTGATCATAAATATTATCTTCGCCTGCTTCGATTACAAATATAATCAATGGCCTATGATTATTGCTAATTGCTGAAGCAGCTCTAAATATTGCTTGGGATTGTAGAGCAGTAGCATCATTGTCAACATAATTAATCGATTGGTTTTGCGGCAACTGTTTTTGAATGTTGATAAGAGTTTCACAAAATGGTCCCATTCCAGCTGCGATTGAATTGCTTTCCACAAGTTGCCACTGATAGTTATTATTAAGCATCAAATCTTGTCGGCTGATATTTATACTAGTTGCAGTAATTTTTAAGTGTGTTTTAATAACTTGTTTCATTTGACCAAGCAAGTCACTAGAATTGTTGTAATCAGCCAAAGACATTTTAAGATAATTATTATTGCGACTGACTTGCAAAAATAATCGACTAAGAGCTGACGCAGTATCTTTTGCTCTTTGAAATAAACTGGGAGATAATTTCCATGGAGAGAGAGTCAATGACACTGGGTTAAACTGTCCTGTTGGAGAATTCAAACCTAATTTGTTTTTTTCAATTAGAGCATTTAGTGCCATAAGTTTTGTTTCAGCATCTTCTGAGATGGAATTATATTCTTTGATGCTTGTATGATTAGTTAACATGAACGCACTTCCTTAGATAATATTGATTGTATAATATGTAATCCTA
>JAAGZM010000274.1 GCA_024206355.1 Gammaproteobacteria bacterium
GTGCCTACTCTAATGGTAAATAATTTCTATAGCAAAATGGGATTAAAGTCTCCAGACTATGAGCTAAACAGCAGGCCTCGTAATGCCTAACCAGTGCCTCAAATCGACCTCGCTACCGCTCGGCGATTTAGGCTGGCGTTACATGGCAAAATGATGAAATATATCGTACTAACAATATTGCTGTTTAGCTCAGCAGTTACATTAGCAGAAACAAAGGTTGTTTCTGTTAGTGCCAAGGTTTGCCCGCAAGGCATTCACGAGCAACCAAATGGTAAGTTTGCATTGCATGTGTTTTGCGATGATGCACTTGGCACAAATGTAACTGTCTTTATGAATAAACTGGGTGCGCCATTTCATCAAGATTACGACTTAGGTAGCAGGTATTGGCAAGGTCAAGAGTGGGCATATGATGTTATGTCGTTTGCATGGCTTCCTGATGGTAAACTTGTACTTTCTACATCTGCAATTTATGGTTCAGGTTCAGTTTATTTATTAAGCCCAGCAGAAAAAGCATCAAAGGTGCTACTTAAAGTTGAGGGTGCTGTTATCGAGTTGGTGTCAGTTAATGATAATAAAATTAAAATACGCTACCAAACAACACCTAAAAAATATGTATTTAAAACTATCAGCATGTAACAAGTTGCTGCACCGGACTCCGCAAGCTGTCACGATTTTTGCGGGGCAAAAATACGCGCCAACTTGCTACGCAGGTGAGCAAGGCGTTATGATTCTTTGCAATGAATAGAACACGAAATCTAATCAGCTATAAAAACGCATCTGCCTTATTTGCACTTTGGATATTGCTACTGGGATCTGGGCTAGAGTGGGTTCAATGGACAGGCAATCTATTCGTTAATGA
>JAAGZM010000275.1 GCA_024206355.1 Gammaproteobacteria bacterium
CAGGGGCAAGGAACTGAATTAGGAGGCTACAGAATTCACACCGGGATGAAGTATCTCTATCACCATCACGAATATCTTGGCGGAGTTAGTCTGTCAAAAATTTCGAAAAATTACTTAGGTGTTGAAGCGGGTTACCATCTGGAATTATGGTGACAGTTTACTTATTTCATTGCTGTTATGATTAAGAGATAAATTAACTGTCACCTTATCTCGGATGGAATAATTCTTTGGCCGATTGAAAGTAGAACTGATCTATGCGAATCAATACCAAACGATTGAAACAGCGAAATCTGGTATATTCGAATACATTGAAATATTTTTGTAACCGAAAAAGAAGACATTCTGCAAACGACAACGTCAGTCCTGTTGGGTTTGAAGAAATGGCAGCATTAGCTGCATCGTTAGGATGTCTACTTTTTGTGGGGAACACCAATTACTTTAAGCATCAAGCAAGGAATAATAATGACTGAAGAAGTAGAACTGAAATGGATTTCCGGATTCTGGAGAAGAATCGGCGCGCTATCCATAGACACTTTAATACTAGGTGCGGCCGGCTTGGCGCTAGGTTTATTTCTTGAAAGTTTCTTTGTCCAAATGGGAGGGTGGGGGCGTATGGTTGGCTTCTCAATAGCTCTCATTTACTTTGGCGTCATGAATAGCTCCATCACTGGCGGTCAAACGATAGGCAAGAAGGCCTTAAAGATTAGAGTTGTTGATTCCCAAGCCTCTACAATAAGCCTTTGGAAGTCTGGACTCCGTTATTCCATTATGGCGATTCCTTTTTCTCTAAATGGAGCCCAGTTTTCTAATGAGGCGATGCTCTCTTTTCTTATGTATCCGCTTTCACTAATTATATTTGGCGGTCTTTTTTCAATTTTATACTTATATATATTTAATAGGGTTACCCGTCAGTCATTGCACGATCTAGTAGTTGGCAGCTATGTCGTCAATGCAAATGTAGAAAAACAAGAGCCCGGAAAGGTCTGGAACGTTCATGTCATAATAGTTGCAGTGTTATTTCTGGCAGCTGCCGTCGCTCCGGTATTCACTACTCAGCTATCTCAGAGTAAACCGTTCAAGGGTATGCTGGCCGTTCAATCGGCGCTATCAAATGATCCAAGTGTTGCTTACGCAAATGTATTTACTGGCTCGTCAACTTTTAGTTCAACCAATGAAGGCACCAAAACAGCGTCATATGTAAGCAGTCTGGTGTTTCTACAAGCTGATAATGTTAATGATGTTGAGCTGGCTCGTCAGCTGGCAATTATTGTTATCGCGAGTTACCCCGAAGCTCTACAAAAAGATACAATCCAAATTATCCTAATATATGGTTATGACATAGGTATTGCTTCGAGTTGGTCTAAACATGCGCATAATTTCAGCCCGCTCGAACTTCAAGGTGAGGAGATAGATAATACTTTTGGGTTACCCCCTGCAGATTTAAACGATTGGCTTGCATATAAGCACGCCAATCAGGATGTTATTGATACAAGATACACAAAATCGGATGTTGTAAAAATGATGCGCCAGGGAAGATTCGGGGAACTGGAGCACTATTTCTTAGCCGTGCAATCAGACTATGAAAACAACAAATTCAATGAGCACACCTATGAGGTGCTAATGAATAGCTTGAGGCATGATAGTGGTGAAGTGGCTTCACTGTATGGGGGTTGGTTAAAGACTTTTCCAGATTCATACATTGCCCATGCGGGGAGAGGGGCAACAAATAGTCGCATAGGGTGGGATAAGCGGGGCAGTAAGTGGTCAAAGGAAACCCCAGAAGCAGCTTTTCAGGAAATGCGCAGGCACCATCAACTGGCAGCTAATGATCTGCGTATTGCAGTAACTTTATATCCCAAATTCACATGGGGATATGTCGATCTGGTTGCCATGGGCAATTTTGGCCCTACTGCCATGAGCAGGAAGCACTGGTTGGCGAAGTCACTAAAGTATGACCCATACAATTATATTGTCCGGAAAGCATATATATCGAAATTGGAACCTAGATGGGGTGGCAGTCACCGTGAGATGCATGAGTTTGCATTATCTGCACTTTCGTATATCGACAAAAACCCCATCTTAAGAGGACTTCCAGTTTACGAGTATGCTGACAAATCAAATATTTTTGTACGGCAAGAGCGATATGCTGAAGCAATTGAGGCAGGTTCCATGGCTATTTATCATCGCCCTGCTGAAACAGCTTACTATTCTCGAGCCTACGCATACCAGCAGGCAAAAAACTATGCCGCAGCAGTAGCGGATGCGGAGCAGGGGCTAAAGCAAAAGCCTGACGATATAGAACTACTCCATGTCTATGCCTGGTCGGCCAGAGACGACCATCAATATGAAAAAGCAGATGATGGCTATGAGAGATTGATAAGGTTGCGACCAAATATGGCCACATATTGGTATAGCCGTGGCGCACTGCAATATCGGTTGAAAAAATTCAATACCGCTCTGCCATACTTGAATAAGAGCTATGAACTTGAACCATCCAATAATAAATACCTTTACTGGTCAGCACTCACATCCGTTATCAATGAGGTCCCGGCGGGCCTAGTAAAGACTAGAACATATCTAGAAAGGTGTGAAAACAGCAAGTGCAAAGAGGCCAATGTAAGTTGGGCAAGGCGTTGGATTGCCTGCGTGGATGGAAAGCCTGAATGTGATTTACCGGAGCATGATTATATAAATTGGCGAGAGTAAATATCGATAATTACCGTGTTAACAGGGGGGGTGTGAGGGACACCCGCTTTCCGATTGTCGACTGGTTCATCCTCTTAGGGTGGGTGTCCCTGTTAACTCCTCCGTTGCCCAGGCTTCTGCAATCGGCATTGAGCGGTCATTGATATGGCAGTAAATGAATGAGAACATGCGAAAACATTTGGCGGCATATCACAATATTCGAGCAAGCAGCATATGTCTGTATTCGTGCCAGCCACATAATCACCTGTTAACAAGTAAAAAGGAATAAGCTTGTCACCACAAAAACATAACCTACGACCTTTTCTTTTATTTGCCTTTTTGAGTGTCTTAATTTTGAACTCTTGCTTTGTTTATTTAGCCATTTCAACACCTGTAAAGAGTGATC
>JAAGZM010000276.1 GCA_024206355.1 Gammaproteobacteria bacterium
AGATAGTTAACACCTCGAGAAAAACGCACTTCATCGGTTAACTGCTCAGTCTCAGTTTTTTGTTGATAAACACGAACAACACCGCCTTCTAGCCAATCGCTTTCAAGGGTGAATTCGTAATTTATCGATAGATTTTCACGTTTTGACTCATCATCTCCTAATAATTCAGTAGTGCTACTAAATCGTCCTAAGCCAATAAATGAATTAATATCTGTCTCTGCTTGTCGATTAAAATAATCATAACTGAAGATGAGCTCTTGGTTTTCAGACAAGGATAGGAAGTATTTAGCAAGAAATGACTTAGTCTCGTTATCTTGATCATCTACACCTGCAGCTGCAGCTGCTTGATTATCATACTCATGGCCATTTCTAGTCGATGCTGAAAACAAGGCACTGGAATCACCACTTGCAAAAGCAGTACTAGCAGAAAGAAGACGACTATTATCAACGGAGTAATAACCTGTTTTTAATCCCAAATAAACATCGTTATCTG
Organism: Gammaproteobacteria bacterium; assembly: GCA_024206355.1. Classification (GTDB taxonomy): domain Bacteria; phylum Pseudomonadota; class Gammaproteobacteria; order Enterobacterales. The sequence goes on from JAAGZM010000276.1 coordinate 494, forward strand.
TTTGAGATAGAAGATCTACTGGCTTTTTAGTAATAAAAGATACGACTCCACCAATTGCGTCACTGCCATAGATACTTGATGCTGGACCTCTCAGAATTTCAACCTGCTGAATGAGATCTGTATCAATAAAGTTTCGACCAGAATTTGAGTAACTACCAATGCTAAATTGATCAGGTATTGGGATCCCATCGATTTCAGTTGTGATACGATTACCGCCAATTCCTCTGATTGAAAATCCGGAAGAACCAAATCTAGTCCCAGAGTTTTCAATGTTGATACCAGCCTGATAGCGCACCAAATCTTTAAGATTATGAGCCAGTTCTTTTTCAATTGTTTCGCTACCAATAACGGTTGTTGAACCGACAACATCACTAATAAGTCGTGGAACTTTTCCGATAACAACAATCACCTCATTTTGTTCATCAAGGCTGGTATCATCAACTGCAAGAGTAACAGTTGGTATCATTAGTGTTGGTATGATTAGTAGTATCTTTTTATTCAACATTTATTATTTCTCAACACAGATATTATGGCCATGAATTTGATGTGGATGTTATTGCTTTTTAGCATTAACCTCAGCTTCGGCATTATCAAAGCCTAACTTATAACCTAGAGATACATGATGGAAACGAGAGTTCGTATAATCATCATGAATTGCAAAACCAAAATTGTATACCTGATCAAGCGCTAAGCTAACATCACCGGCCTTATCTGAACTGAGTTTACGCTTCATTGCTACAGTCCATTTAGCACCTTTTAATTTAGCATCAAACTCTGCGCCCTGCCCGCCTGTCATATTTCTATCAGCCAATATATGTCCATCTTCTACAACATTTGAACCTGACTTATATCGAACGATATCCATATAACGACCTGCATCCATCTCAGCGTTAAGAGCATCAGCGTCTTTCAGCTTATCCCAACCACCTTTCTTCTTACCGCGACGTCCCTTAACTTCAATCTTAGTGCGACTTTCTTTGATGTACTTGGTTACACCAGCAGTAAGTCCGATCTGCTCTTTCAAAGCACTAGCGTCTAATATTGCTTGCTCAGGAGCATCTGGCATGTTTTTGGCATCATGATGACAAGTTCCCCAACAGCCTGCTCGATCAGCATATTCAACATCATTTGTTGCAAACATCACCGCCAACTTAACAGGATTTTCTGGGTCCATTTTGCCACCTTCAACAAACGGAACAGGATTATGTTTGGTATCAGGCCAAGTAAACTGCATATAGAGGTATTCATCATCGTGAGTCGCCTGAACATTGACAGGAATACTTCCACGTTTACCAGGTATTGGAGATGATTCTGCTTTCTCACCAGTTACCATTTTTTCACCCATATCAGCGGTTTCTTGATCATGACAGATAATACATCGATCACCACCTTTAACAAAGGGTCTAGCTCCACCGTGATCACGACCATTGAGTACCCACTCTATAGATGTTTCACCTGGGTAGAAAAGTGTAATTTCACGACTTGCTGCCTTTGACCAATCAACATTGATGCTGCTGGTTGAAGCAGCATTGCTAGCTCCACCGCCTGAATTTGCAGCTTTGTAATCAGCTAAAGCTTCTTCAACAGCCTTTGCAACACGTTCGGCTTCATCAAATTCAGCTTGTGCTTTATCTTTAACTGCTTTTTCTTTATCGGCTGCTTCTTGTTCAGTAATTAACCTCAAACCTTCAAGATACATCTTAGGTACTTCACGAATAAAATCAGGATTTGGTGCTTCGATTTCTTCGAGCTCTTCATCAGTTAGCTGATCACGAACATTCTTATGTGCAATACCTTTATGGCAATCAATACAGGTCTGACCTGTCTTGAAGGCGTTCAGGTGTTGCTTTCTTGCTCTCGGTTTCTGGAACTGCGGAGCCATTGATTCAAAATTATGACAGTTACGACATTCTATTGAATCAGTTTCTTTCATTCGTTGCCATTCACGCATGGCCATATCTTTTCTATGGGCATTAAATTTTTCTGGGGTATCAACGATACCGGTAATTTTTCCCCAAACTTCTTTACTTGCTTTAATTTTACGAATAATTTTATGTGTCCAATCTTTTGGTACATGGCAATCAGGACAAGTTGCCCTTACGCCCGAGCGATTTGAATAGTGGATCGTCGGTTTGTATTCTTGATAAACATTATTTTCCATTTCGTGACAACCAATACAGAATTCCATCTGATTCGTTGCTTCCATGGCAGTATTAAAACCACCCCAAAAAACGATACCGCCTATGAAAAATACTAAACCGGCAGTAATTGTCGCTCCCATAAATATGGGCTTAGCGAATAGTTTCTTTAATTTCGACTCTTGTTGTGACATCTCAATAGTTCCTGAAATAAGGGTGTAATGTTAATGTAATACTACTTTATGTACTTCTTTTACGCTTCTTCTATGCTTTTTTATGTAAGAAGGGTGCAGTTTTCACTACACCCTTCTTTTATAGTCACTAATTATACAATCAATTACTATGTTTTATGGTTAATTCTGTTATAAACATTGAATTTACCAGTTGGTGTAGTCAAGCCTTTGATTCTATAAAGCTCTTTAAGAGACTTAGCATCATAAACTACGATTTCACCAGTAGGGTTCTTGTTATCTTTACGATTCCAAACTGAAACCCAAACTTCTGTACCACCTTTGTTGAACTCGATGTGTAGAGCAGCTTTACCATCTTCTTCAGTCACTCTGATAGTTTTTACAATTTCGTGAGTATCCTTGTCAATAACCTGAACAGATTGCTGAACTTCAGGCTCAGGGTGCTTCAACTGGTCAGCCCATACGAACTGTGAGTTTTCGTGGGTACGAATGAATGCACCAGCACCATCAGTTTCAACTTCATAGCACATTTTCCAAGCTTGATCAGGATGTCCAATAGGATCATTACCCCATACAGATACTTTACCAACACCTAGGTGAGTCGTTCCGCCAACAGGACCACATTTCTTATCAATCCAGTTTGCACCAGGACCAGGGTGTGGAAGTTTGTCAACATCAATCATCTTCGCTAATTTACGAGTCTTAGAATCAACAACTACCATCTTGTTAGATGCATTAGCAGCGATTTGGAAGTAACGACCTGTTGGATCAAAGAATCCATCATGTAGGAACTTAGCTGAATCGATTTGATCAATACGAAGATTATCAATATCTGTGTAATCTACTTGCCACATTTGACCTAACTCTTTAGCAGCAACCATGAAAGTTGGCTCATTAGGAGTAGTGTAGATTGCAGCAACACGAGATTCGTTAACATATTCGCCATCAACATTGATACCACGAGTAGAAACTACTTTTAGAGGCTCTAGTGTTGCAGCGTCCATGATAACGAAATGTGGAGGCCAGTAACCACCAGCTATAACGTATTTGCCATCACCAGAAACAGCGATATCACGTGCGTCATATGCCATTCTAGTCTCAGCTACTAACATCTTATCAGGTGTTTGCCATAGATCGATTTTGTTGACTTTACCGTCACGACCAATGGTGTACCAGAAACGTCCGACAGCATCTTTAGGGTGATCTGTAGTGTGATGCTCTAAACCTTTAATAACGTGAACTGCGTATCCAGTATCTAGGTGAGCAATAATTTTCTTAGTATCTCCATCGATAATCGCAGCTTTACCAGCATCACGCTCGATTACAACAAAGAAATTTTCCCAATTCAAACCATGTAGTGGCTTTGAAGGGTAGTCTTTTAAAGCAACAAATTGCTTAGTAGATTTCTTCATCTTAGCTAGTGACATTTCTGGAGGAATCGGTGGAGTCATCTGAATGTATGTAGCAAGCATTTTAATTTGATCAGCTGAGAAGATGTCATCGAAATTGTTCATTCCACCTTCTGTGCCATATGCAATAATCTTTTCTAATCTTGCCTGACCTTTTTTCAATGTTTCTTTAGGCTCAAGACTTTTGCCCGTAGCACCCTTACGTAAAACTCCATGGCAACCAGCACAACGCTGAAAATACAGATTTGTTGCTGTTTTAAAATCGGCGTCAGATAAAATAGGTTCTGCTGCGGAAACGTTCAAACCTAAACCCGTGGCAAACAGACCAGCTGTTAGGCCTATAACAGATAGACCAACCTTTGTCTTTTTCATGTGATATTCCTCTAATTGTTTAACAAATAATTGAAAGTAAAACTAATTGATGAGGATTTTACTCTTGAGGATTTGGAGAGTCTTGATCGAAATCAATATTTGCTCCTAAGTAGTAAATATATTTTAATTTGCCTTAATATAATCCCAAAATTAGACAATAATCAGTCCATTACAAGAAAGAACATGCACATAAGCTGATCGCAACCATAACTCTTTGATTTTATTAAAAATTACAGGTTCTTGCATTTGTTGTTTGATATTTATTAATACCTTATTTATTAGTGGTAACATTATTAAATTGATAGTTACATACAACAAGGTGTTATAGAGTAAATTATCTGTCCTAACAGTATTGTTTATTTTCAGTATTGTTTATTTTCAATGTTGATTATTTTCAATAGTAGAATGACTCTTCTGTTGCTATAATATTTATGAATTCTAACGGTCTGAAGTTACACAATGACATCATTTTCTATAAAAGCACCAATACATGAGCTAATTCAGAAATCATTAAGCAATGTTGTTAAAAATATTTTTAGCCCATCTAAACTTGGATGGCTATCAACATGTTTTCCAAAAGTTATCAACTGTATGACGACTGAAAAACTAATCAACCATACCTTTGCTGAGCAAATAAGCGACGGAGATTTTGATTTTTTACAAAGTAGATTATTGCAAGTAGAAATTTTGGATGCGAGTTTATATGTTGCCTTAAGCTTCGATAATAATAAGATCATCTGCTCTCATTTTGACAGCCAGTCTATCGAAGCCGATGTAACACTTTCGATTGATACCGCTAATGCGATTAGCTTGATCCAACAAGAAATTGATCCAGATACCCTGTTTTTTCAGCGCAAATTGAAAATAAATGGTGATACAGAGTTGGCCCATCATGTGAAAAATACTATCGATACACTTGATCCAGAGATTATTCCCTCTTTTGTTATAAAGATGATAGCTGAATATAAGAATCGTGTGCTTATTGATTAGTTCGAATAATGGGTTCAGAGTCAACCCAGGAATTTCATCCCCTCTTCCTGAAACCAATAACCATTACAGTACTCATAGTTAGTAGTTAATCCTTCAAGATCGATATCTTTAGAGTTTTCTGTCAGCGCCTTACTTAAAGCTTTAACAACAGTTAGAGTATCAGCAGCACTTACGGGCACTATACGCAAAATATCAATACCAGCAGCTTCTAGTTTTTGCCATTGATCCAGCAAGTGATTAACTTTTGCTGATTGGGTTTGGATGCCGTTGATCTGAGCAAAGGCATCGCCTTCTTGTGTATTAACTAAAATACCCTGCTCATCTTCAAGGCATTTAAATTCACAGTTATCTTTTGGGAGTCTATGATGACGAGCGGTAAAACATCGAGCAGAATAAGCTAACGACATTCGTCCAAAGACCTGATATTCAACCTCAATATCCAAACCTTTGGCCACTTTAATCATCGGAGCTAAATCATCTCGTCCAAGCTCTACAGGCATACACCAACGAATCATTCCAAGTTTATTAAATATCGAAATACTTCGATTGTTGTAAACATTAATAGGAGAACCAACAACAAAAGCTTTACCTTGTGTCTGAGCAACCTGTAATGCGGCTAGCTCATTCGCTTCAATCAAGTATTCATTTTGTTGAGCAATTTTAGTGAGGTAACCAAGTTCTGACTCTGCTTCAATAAGCGTCATTGTCGAGAGCACAACTTGTTTGCCAACAGCTGTTAGTAATTTTGCAATTGCTAACCAGTCTTCAAACTTCATTGTTCTTCGTTTAGAGCAAACAGTTTCACCAAGATAAACGATATCAACAGGCAATTTTGCAAGACTTTCATAAAATGAATAATAAGCTTCTTTCGACCAATAATATGGGACTGATGCGACAGATATTTTCATTATTGCCAACTTCTCTCATATGCACCAATCGTGGTTTGTTTACCTTCAGCCAAGGAAGAAAGTTGTTGCTTTGCTTCTTCTGGCATTACTAAACCATCTTTTTTTGCCATATCCATAGCTTGTCGCCAAGCTTTAGTGACTGTAGCCACATAAGCAGGGCTGCGTTGACGCCCTTCCACCTTAATTGCCGCTACACCGGCTTTCAATAAGTCAGGAAGAATATCCATAGTATTTAAGCTCGTCGGCTCTTCTAAGGCATGCTCAATGCGTCCATTAACATCAAAACGCCCTTTGCATAACGTTGGATAACCCGCATTTTCATTTTCTTTAAATCGATCGATAAGCAAATTATTGAGGCGTGATTCAAGAACATCACCTTTATCTTGCCATTGCACGAAAGATGCAGGTGAACAAACACCTTGGGTATTCGGTGATTCACCCGTCAAGTAAGAGGATAAGTAACAACGCCCTTCTGCCATAATACAAAGACTTCCAAAACCAAAGACTTCAATTTCAACTGGCGCTGTTTTAGCCAGTTTGGCTACTTGTGCTAAAGACAGTACTCTGGGAACAACTGCTCGTCTAATAGCAAAATTTTCATAGTAAAAGTTAAGTGATTGAAGGTTTGTTGCTGAAGCTTGAACCGATAAGTGAATTGGATAATCATCAGAGCGAGAACGAATATAATCCATAACACCAACATCAGCTACAATCAGTGTATCAATACCTATATCTATTGCCTGATCAACAGCATCAGTCCAACGAGACCACTTGTCCTCTCTTGGATAAGTATTAATCGCACAATAAACTTTACACTGCTTACTATGAGCATAATTAATAGCTTTAGTGAGTTGTTTTTCAGAAAAGTTCAAACCTGCAAAATGGCGTGCGTTGGTTTCATTTTTCAAACCAATATAGACAGCATCGGCGCCATTATCTACAGCTTTAACTAATGATTGATAGTTCCCTGCGGGACAGACTAATTCCAATGTAGCTCCTTTTTGCTCAGCGCTAGTTACTCAGCGCTATAAAGCTGATACTCAAGAAGTTTAGTTCGAAGCTCATCACCGATAGGTACAGGCTTACCATTTTTTGTACTAATTGCGACTAGCACAGATTTAGCATGTAGACGATCACCACCATTAACTCGGCCAATAAATGTTATCGTTATCGAGCTATTACCTACTTTTTCTACACTCAGTGAAAATTCAATTTTTTCACCTAACTTGCAAGGTTGTGAAAAGTCACATTCCGTATGAGCCGTAGGTAAACCAACGCCATGCTCAAGAATTTGTTTCGCGTAATCAACTTCCAGACCCGTATTAAACCAATCTTCTACGCAGGCCTGAAACATCTCAAAAAAACGGGGAAAGAATACATAACCCGCTGGATCCGTATGAGTAAACCGGACTGGGGCTATGTATTTATGTACTTTTCTCAATTTACCCAACTTCGCCATAAACTGGCTCATCAACATTACGGAAAATTCCGATAGGGTATGGATTGTGAGGAAATCCTAGTAGTGATAGCTGAGCTGCAAGGCCTGCATTTTTACTATGTGCATCGTGTATCAGAATATCATCTTCAGTAATTCCGTTCTCTCCAATAACAACTGATTCTAACTTACCATCAACATTAATAAAACCTTTGTTATTATCTTCACCATAAATCAGTGGCTCACCATGTTCAAGTTCCAGCATATGCTCAGAGCGTGTTTTTTTGCTCGTTACTGTTTCATAGGCACCATCATGAAAAGTCACACAATTCATTAATATTTCGATAAATACAGCACCTTTATGATTTTGGGCTTCAAGCATCACATTTTCCATCTGCTTAACGTCTTTATCGTGGACACGAGCAACAAATGTGGCACCTGCAGCAAGAGCCATTAACACTGGTCTAATCGGTTTATCAATAGCGCCATAAGGACTAGATTTAGTGATCAAACCTTGAGGAGTTGTTGGTGATGCCTGCCCTTTTGTTAGACCGTAGATCTCGTTATTCAACAGCATCATCTTTACGTCAGAGTTACGTCGTAATAAGTGCGTGGTATGATTACCACCAATAGCAAGTGCATCACCATCACCAGTAACAATCCAAACTGAAAGATCAGGGTTCGCTAATTTAGCACCCATCGCTACAGTCGGTGCACGACCGTGGATCGTATGAAAACCATAAGTGGCTGAATAATATGGTAGTCGAGATGAACAACCGATGCCTGAAATTATGACTTGATCCTTAGTGGGGATTTTGGCTTCGGCAAACATACTGGTCATACTGCGCAAAATTGCAAAACAACCACAACCTGGACACCATTTTGGATCACAGTCTGATAAATAATCCTGACGTGTTAGAGCTATTGGCTCTGCTTGAATATTCATGCTTGTTCTCCTTCAGCAGATTGTGATATTAGCATTTCAACCTGCCCTGTGATTTCGGGTACGTTAAACGGCATTCCTCTAACCTTCGACAATTTATGTAGATCAAGTAAATATTGAGAACGAAGCTTTATCCATAACTGGCCGGCATTATTTTCAGCCACTAAGACATTATCAAACTTTCTTAGTAGATCACCAAGACCATTTGGAAGAGGATTAATGTGCCGCAGCTGAATGCAAGCTACTTTATAACCTTTTTCATTCAACTCATCCGTTGCCTCTACGATAGCGCCATAAGTACTGCCCCATCCAAGGATTAGGAAATTAGCGTCAGCAGCACCACTCAAACCCGGTAAAGCAATTTCATCAGCAATATTAGCTACCTTCTGAGCACGTAGATTAGTCATCATTTCATGATCATCAGGGTCATAACTCACGCTACCAAAATCACCATTTTTTTCAAGCCCACCAGTTACATGTTCAGTACCTTCCATACCAGGCACAGCCCAAGCTCTAGCCAATGTTTTAGGATCACGTCGGTAAGGTGCAAATTCAACATCTTCGGCAACCTTATTCACTTGAATATCAGGTAGTGTATTAATATTAGGCTCTACCCAAGCTTCAGCACTTGCTGATAAATAAGTATCACTCAACACCATAACCGGTGTCATGTACTTAACAGCTATATAGGCAGCTTCGACAGTTACATCAAAACAATCGGCAGGGCTAATTGCGGCAAGTACTGGGATAGGTGAGTCACCATTACGACCCCACATTGCTTGCAATAAATCAGCCTGTTCAGTTTTGGTAGGAATACCAGTCGATGGACCTGCACGCTGTACATTTACAATCACTAAAGGTAATTCTGCAATAACAGCCAGGTTAATAAATTCTTGCATTAAGGCTAGACCAGGGCCCGAAGTAGACGTTGCACCAAGAGCTCCTGCAAAGGATGCTCCCAAAGAAGAGCCTGCTGCAGCGATCTCGTCTTCTGCCTGAAATACAACAACATCATCATCTTGATATTGCAGTAATTCCTGCATCACTTCTGTTGCTGGTGTTATTGGGTAACCACCTAAAAACAATTTGATTCCGGCTTTGCGTGCAGCCGCTACTAATCCTAAAGCAACAGCGGCATTACCGGTGATAAACCGACTGCCTTCCTTTTTGATTAATTTATTAGTTTGCTTAACCGTATAATGGGTAGCAAACAACTCCTCAGTTTCGCCATAGTTCCAACCAGCTTGAAAAACTTTTTGGTTGGCTACTGCTAATTCAGGACGTTTTTTAAATTTAGTCTTAATCCAGCTTTCAACTTCACTGGCAGGTCTTGGGAATAACCAACAAATTAACCCAAGTGCAAAAAAGTTTTTACAACGATCCATCACTTTACGTGACAAGCCCATACCCTTTAGCGAATTCATCGTTAGTTTTGTAATTGATACTGGAAAAACACGGTAAGCATCTAAACTATTATCTTCAAGGGGATTGGTGTCATACAGTGCTTTTTTCAGATTCTTCTCGTTAAAGGTATCTTTATTGAGAATAATAATGCCGTTATGAACAACATTTTCAATATTGCGTTTTAGTGAAGCTGGATTCATCGCCACCAACATATCCAAATCATCACCGTGAGTGTAAATACCCTCACTGCCAATTCTAATTTGAAATCCTGACACACCACCAAGACTACCGATTGGCGACCTAATTTCAGCAGGAAAATCAGGCATGGTTTTAACCATTTCACCTGCATCACTGGCAAGCTCAGCGAACTTTTGTCCCGTTAGCTGAATACCGTCTCCAGAATCTCCAGCAAACTTAATGGTTAACTCTCCAATCAACTTAGTTGTTGTTGGTTTTACTTCTTCTGCAATCTCATCACTCATGGCGCTATTACCATCTACCTTTTAACAAAGTAATTATTAGCAGCTAATAAATTAGCTGCCCTGATTTTTTTATCTTATGCACGAAAATGAGAAGGTAAGTCATCCTCATCAAAATCTTCTGCTGGAGCAAGTCGCTTAGCTTTATCAAGTAAAACAGACTCATCTTCCACATTATCAGGATCAGTTAAGCAGCATTCCATTGGACAAACCTCAGCACACTGAGCTTCATCGAAATAGCCTACACATTCTGTACATTTTAAAGCATCGATTGTATAAATATCATCGCCTTCAGTAATTGCTTCATTTGGGCATTCCTCAACACAAGCATCACATAGGTTACAATCTTCAGTAATAATAAAAGCCATAGTTTTAATCCTCTCTTTTTTCTTATAAAAATTTATTGAATATGGTTTTAGTTAACAAGTGCCTATAATGACAACAAGCCACAACTTTTACCACCATCCACATGAATTATTTGTCCGGTAATGAATTCTGATGCATCGCTAGCTAAAAAATTAACGGCAGCAGCTATATCGTCAACAGATCCCATCTTCCCTGTAGGTTGCATACGCAATAATCGTTCTCTGGCATCCTCTGGCATACCTTGAGTCATGGGAGTATTGATCAAGCCAGGAGCAACAGCATTGACATTGATCAGATATCGAGCAAACTCTAGTGCTAATGTCCTTGTCAGACTCACTAATCCACCTTTACTAGCAGAATAATTTGCCTGTCCAATGTTACCAAGCCAAGCACGAGATACGATGTTAACAATTTTTCCATATTTGTTCTCTTTCATATAAGGAAATACAGCCTGACAACATAAAAATGCCGCCTTTAAATTGACGTCAAGAACTTGATCCCAGTTTTGCTCTGTAATATTGCTGATAAAACCATCTCGGATGATACCTGCATTATTAACAAGCACATCAATACTTCCAAAACGTTCTTTCACAGCAGCAAATGACTTCTCAATCTTTGCCTTATTCGTCACATCCAGATGAACTGGCATATTTTCAATACCATCATCATCTAATTGCTTAGAAAGTTTGGTCAAATGGTCTTCATTAATATCAACCAAAACCAACTTGCAACCTGACGCACCTAGATGCTTAGCAATAGCGGCACCAATTCCCTGCCCTGCACCTGTCACCACTGCAATTCGTTGTTCAGACATTCTTTGTGCTCCTAATTCGTTGTAAATTGACAACCTTCTGTAAAAGTACTGTAGATATCATCAATTAATTCATCGACAGTTCCATGCTCGTTGGTTGAAAACCATCCATAGACCCAGTTCATCATACCAAACAGCAGGTAAGTTTTTCTATCTAGTAATTTTTGTTCAATTTTTTTACCAGAAATTTGAAAGATATAATGTTCTACTGCATCCGTAAAATAGTGAGTATATTTATCTTTTAAGTCTTTTATTTCATTGCTTCGAGCTTCATCAATCTGCTGAGTACTAAACATCATCACACGCATTTCGCTCTGATGTTTATAAAAGTATTTTACATGATTGCTAATTAAACTCTTTAATCGATATTCTGTGCTGTCTTCTTCTGACTTCAGTTGTTCAGCAATATCTACAATCGAAGTAAATCCACGAGAATTGATCAGATAAAGCAGCTCATCTTTATTACTAAAATAATGATAAAGACCCGATAGGCTACGCCCAGTTGTCTGGGCAAGGTCACGCATTGAAGTTCCATGGTAACCTTTTTTAGCCATCAAACGAGCAGACTGTTCAAGTATCTGATCAAGCCCCCTCTTTTCAGTCATAACTAATTGTCATTCCACTGCGGTTTCCGCTTTTCAACAAAAGAATTAATTCCTTCATTGGCGTCATGCGTTGCCATTAAATCTTCAAGATATAGTTTTTCCAGAACAGGGATTGTAGCTTTATAGTGATTAACAACCGTCAATCGAGCAGCCTGATGAGCAAATCGCAGACTCGATGCACTTCTAGGAAGAATAGATTTTTCAATATACTGTTCCACATGATCTTGCAAATCAGCTTGAGTAGAAACGTTAGTAACAACACCACGAGCAGCCAATAATTCAGCTGAAACTTTCTTACCTGTAAGCAATAGGTCATTAGCTAAGCTACTACCGCCCAAAACTGGTAAAAGAGATGCCGCAACTGGTGGAAATACACCCAGCTGAATTTCAGGTACTGCAAACTTTGCCGTTTCATCTGCAAAGACTAGACTGCAGGCAATAGCTAACTCAAAGCCACCACCTAAACAGAATCCTGAGACTTGAGCCAAGGTGGCAACAGGATGTGAAATAATATCACCGCACATCAAATGAAAGCCCGGTAACATGTCATTCACCTGATCGGCCGTATGTTCTTCCACCGATGCACCAAAACAAAAGCTATCACCGGCACCTTTAATGACAATTAGCTTTCGCGATTTATTGCACTTGTCATCAGCAAGAAATGTTCTTATTTCTTGCATCATAACCGCTGATAAAATATTAGCAGATGGTGCATTTAAAATCAGTTCAGCAACTTGACCATCAAAAGTTTCATTGATACTTATGGTTTCAAAAGCCACAATTTATCTCCTTTACCTTAAGGGTTATTTACTTAAAGGTTAATTACTTAGGTCTAATTTCTTCGAACAAACTTTCATCCCAAGGACGAGCTTCAGATAGAGCTCTTCTCAAGCCGAGGAAATCAACTTCACGATTATGCTTTGGACCATCATTAAATGCCTTAAAACCAGCTTTTGCTTCCGTCATCATATTTAAGGCTAACCATGAACGGTTTGTTTCACAATTTTGTAACCAATGCTCTAGTTTCTTCTTACGCAAAGACTCAAGCGTTTTACTCAGACAATCAGGCATTGTTAATGCGAGTCTATAAGCCATCATATTAGTTTCTTCATCTAATAGTGATAAGTCTGATGTACATTCAGCGGCTATCGCTTTAGCTGCAGCTTTTGCTTCACCAGTCTTGAACGCACCAAATGCTGGATTTCCCCAGTCATCTGCAATATCAGTTGATACAAAAGGATTACTGATATAGTTACCATCTTTATCCTTTAACGAAGGGATAATTTTGTTGATTAAACCAATATGAACCGCTGCATGTGC
>JAAGZM010000277.1 GCA_024206355.1 Gammaproteobacteria bacterium
CTCGCAGATGACGAAAGTATTTTTAGCTCTGGCAATTATCGTCGAAATTTTGAAAAATCAGGCAAAAACTATCACCATATTATCGATCCAAGAACAGGATACCCTAGTCAAAATGCTACTGCTGTCACTGTTATTCACAATAATAGTGCAGCAGCTGATGCAGCTGCTACTGCTTTAATGGTAGCTAAACCCGATGAATGGATGGATATCGCAAAAAATATTGGTCTCAAACACATTTTAGTAGTCGACAAGGATGGACAGTTGTATAGTGACCAATCATTACAACATAGGTTCAATCTCAATGATGAAAATATGACTATTATAAACTTGGGCGCTTTATAAGAAAATGACATCTACAATTTTAAATTCTGCCACAAACTCTGAACCGGTCATTACATCAACCGATAGAATGAGTTTTAGCTTATTTATTGCCACAGCTTTCCATGCCCTCATTTTGCTCGGGATTAGCTTTGCATTACCAGATAAATCTATTCAACACTTTCAACGCACACTGGATGTCGTTTTAGCAACAGAATTTTCAGAAGAAAGACCTGAAGAAGCTGACTTTATTGGTCAAATAGATCAAATCGGTGGTGGTGAAAGTGACGATGCCGAAAGACTGTCTACAACTGAATTAAGTCCTTTTCCCGATGAACAAATGAATGATATTACTCAGCCAGAACATGCTCAATTATCTATTCCTCAGGTGGAAGAAAATCAGGTGCTAACGTCTGAAATTGCTATGTTAAAGCAAAATCAGCCAGACACCCAGCCTATTGAAGAAACTGAACAGGTTGAATCTCTAACCTCTGAAGATATTTATAGTCTTAGCTTAGAGATAGCGAGTTTTACCGCACAACTTGAAGCTGAGAAAAATTATAGCGCTAAAAGACCTAGAAAAAGACGCATATCTGCGGCTATACATCGCTCGTCTGATGCTCTTTATCTTGATTCATGGCGCCGCAAAATTGAACGTATTGGCAACTTGAATTATCCAGAAAAAGCTAAGCGAGAGAATATATTTGGCAGTTTAAGCCTAAATGTTTCAATAAAAAGTGACGGAACGGTCAACAACATCTCGATTATCAGAAGTTCTGGTCATAAAGTACTTGATGACTCTGCGATTAGAATTGTCAGGCTAGCAGCACCCTTTGCTCCTCTTACAAAGGAGATGATGATTGATACGGATATCTTGGAAATTGTCAGAGTATGGCAATTTCAACCAGACAATAAAATTAATACTCAGTAACTTAATGGAGTACTTGTTATCTGCCATCTTAACCCCAACAATCTAAATATGAATGAATTTCCTAGCTTAAAAGATCATTTTTTAATCGCTATGCCTAACTTGTATGATCCTAACTTTTATCAGGCGGTAAACTATATCATTGAACATGATGCTGAGGGCGCAATGGGTATGGTTATTAATCATCCAATGGACGTTGATATTGCTGAACTCTTAGATCAACTCAATATTAGTACCAATGAAAACTTTATGAGAAACAAAAAAATTATGGCTGGTGGGCCGGTGCAGGTTGATCGGGGTTTTATTGTTCACTCACCTATTGGTAATTGGGAATCTAGCCTACAATTAAATGAGAGCGTTGCAGTTACTACATCTATAGATATTCTAACGGCTATCTCAAAGGATGAAGGCCCAGAAAAAATTGAAGTAATACTTGGTTATGCAGGGTGGGGAGCTGGTCAACTCGATCAGGAAATTCTTGAAAATATTTGGTTGAGCGTTCCTGCTAACCCAGAGATTTTATTCCATACCCCCGCAGACAAACGCTGGGAAAAAGCCGCAGAATTAATTGGTATTGATATTAATCAGCTCTCAACACAGGCGGGACATGCATAATGGCAGTCAGCCAAAGTGTTATCGCTTTTGACTATGGAGAAAAAAGAATTGGTGTAGCTATTGGTCAATCGGTCACTGGTACAGCAAATCCACTAAAACCCTTTTCTGCAAACGATGGGCAACCTAATTGGCAAAAAGTAGAGCAATTACTTAGAGAATGGCAACCTGATTATCTGGTTGTTGGCTTACCTTTAAATATGGATACAACAGAGCAACGTTTAACCAAAAGAGCACAAAAATTTGCTAATCGATTAAATGGTCGTTTTGACATAAAGGTTAATATGATGGATGAACGACTGTCTTCCGTTGAGGCAAGAGAGCAATTATTTAATGACAAAGGTTTTAAAGGCCTCAAAAACAACTCCATTGATAGTCAAGCAGCTTGTTTAATACTTGAATCCTGGTTTCGCGAAAATATCAGCTATTGAAATGAATCCTACTCTAATTGAGCAATTACCCGATAACCAGGCGCTTTACTCTATCAACGATGAAAAAGATATTTTACCCGGGCAGTGGTTATCAAATGGAAACAGCTGTTACCCTGTTTTTTATAGCTCAGAAACAGTCACTCACTTTGTTGCCAATAAAACAGCATTATTCGCAGATGAGTTTTTTGTCTCCGGTACAGCTTTACAAGTACCAGATGACGATAGCCCTTTATTGCTCCTAGCTGACAATCAAGCAACCCCTATAATGTTTTTCCTTCTGAATCATTTGCGAAATCAATGGGGTGAGAAACAACTACGAAATCGTGTCTATAAAATATTACTGGGTAGTGATCGAGCTTTTCCTTTTCATCCCGTGCCCTCTAGATTCTTAATGACTGACATCCC
>JAAGZM010000278.1 GCA_024206355.1 Gammaproteobacteria bacterium
AATATATTTGTACTTACTGATGATGATAACGGTTTCTCAGTCGAGCTCTACGATGTATTTTATAAATCAGAAACACTAGAATCAAATACAGCCGAAACTATCAATTACACAGGCTCTGGCACTCTGGATGATTCAGCAGAATATCAGTGCAATGACGCATTTGGCACTTATTCCGCAACAGGGAACACGACAAAAGACATGACAGCTACAGAAAGCTATAATTCAAACTCTATAACAACTGGAATTGATTATGAATTAGAATTTATGGGGGCTGCATTTGATAAATTTACTGATGAAATTATAGTTGCTGTTATGAGGACGGTAAACGGTCAGTATGACGGTGACATCAGTGGAATGCCGATGGAAACAACAACAACATGGAGCAAAGATATAACCAACAATTGCACCGATGGCGATAATGTGAGCAGTACAAATTCAGGTAGCCATTCACACCATTCTTCAACACATACAATTGACGCACTACAAACCACACTTTTAATTAATAATATTCCTTTGGGTTCAATGGTGCTTCCATATTATCATCATGTAGAAACATCTTCGGGCGTGGGTGGTGATGTCATAGCAGGAGATTGCCCAAACACACCAACGGCGAAAGGTGCAGCCACTTCAAGTCAATCCACCAGTTTCGGGGAGTTTGCAGAATTGAGGATTGTTGACTTGAGCATGCTTGTGTTTTTATTGCAATTCAATGAAACTACCGA
>JAAGZM010000279.1 GCA_024206355.1 Gammaproteobacteria bacterium
CAAGAGCTAAGATCATGGCAATTGTTCCCACTGTAGGTAAATATATCTTTGGTGATAGAAGTGGTCATAAAGTTGCTGATTATAATACATCTAGCCTTGCTGAAGCCTTACGAACAGGACAAATTAGAGTGGGCAAAGAAGATAATGTCTTCGATAAATCCCTCGAATCGGTGATAGCAAACCTACGCATTATGAAGAAAGCTGAAGATGATTAATTGTTTTCGTTATATAATTCACCAAAAGAATTATTAGTCTATACTCTTTCAAATACGTAGGTAAATATAAATATATATACAGGGTTGAAAAGCAATGACATTAATTAGCTTGTTGTTTGTTTTAATGCTAGAGCATTTCTTTAAAATAAGTGCTGTACTTGAAAATGAATATAAGAGCCATAATTGGTTTCCAAAGTGGCGTCTATGGATAAGTTCTAAATTCCAGCAAGACTGGTTTCATGATTGGGCTGGTATCGCAATTATTCTAGGCGGCCCTGTGTTACTTCTCTACTTATTAGATGGAGCAGATAGTGGATTTTTCTTTTGGATATTTCAACTAGTTCTGACACTTCTCGTGTTGGTCTACTGTTTGGGTCCTATTGACCAGAATGAACATTTGCGGGAGTATTTCGAAGCGGTTGAGCAAGAAGATTTACAATCAGCTTACCGTCATGTTGAAGATTATTTCGATTTAAAGACCGATCAGCCCATGCCTGAAGACTTAGCAACATTAGGCAGAACAGTGACACGACTGATCCTTTCACAATCAAACTTCAGTTTTTTTGCGGTTCTGATGTACTTTATTTTGTTGGGGCCAGCAGGAGCCTTGTTATATCGATTAACGGGAACGTTTGAATTTACAGAGCGCGAAGATAAGGACTCTCATTTTATGGTTAAACTCTCTCAAATGCGTATGATATTAGACTGGCTACCAGCAAGGTTAACTGGATTTTTGTATACTATGGCTGGTGATTTTACCGGTGCTATGTCAAAATTAAATAAGTATTTAATGGACACTGAACAACAGAATAAGCAATTACTTGAAGAGGTTGGTATGGGTGCACTCGGCATTCAATCCAATATCTGTGAGAATATTCTCGAAGAAAATAAACAGGCGTTGGATCTTGTCTATCGCTCCGTAGTTGTACTTATTGTATTCATTGCAGTTATGACCGTTTTTGGATGGTTGTCCTAACCTTTTAAAGAAGCCGCATAAGGCAGGAAACTCTAAATGTCAGGAAAGAATGATAATAATCTAGACAATAACCCTATTGAAACTCAAGAATGGATTGAGTCTCTGGAAGCAGTACTTGAAACTGAAGGTCTTGAACGTGCTCATTTTCTTCTTGAGAGACTCATTGATAAAGCACGACGTTCTGGGGGCTATCTTCCTTATACAGCAACGACGGCTTATTTAAATACCATTCCTCAAGCAAAAGAAAAACATTTGCCGGGAGACTTAGAGCTTGAACGTAGAGCAAGGGCAATAATTCGTTGGAATGCTATTGCAATTGTACTGCACGCAACTAAGAAAGACTTAGAGCTTGGCGGGCACCTCTCGAGTTTTGCATCTTCGGCAACATTGTATGATATAGGCTTCAACCATTTTTTCCATAGTGCCAATGAAGAGCATCCAGGTGACTTAGTCTATTTTCAAGGGCACTGCGCTCCAGGAATATATGCTAGAGCTTACCTTGAAGGCCGTCTCGATGAGTCGCAGATGGAGAATTTCCGTCAAGAAGTTGATGGCAAAGGTCTATCTTCCTACCCTCATCCATGGTTAATGCCTGACTTCTGGCAATTTCCAACCGTATCAATGGGGCTTGGACCTATCCAGGCTATTTATCAGGCACGTTTTTTAGATTATATTCATGACAGAGAACTGATTGATAATAAGAATCGTAAAGTTTGGTGTTTCACCGGTGATGGTGAAATGGATGAACCTGAGTCGCTTGGAGCTATCTCTCTAGCGGGTCGTGAAAAACTGGATAACTTAATTTTTGTTGTTAATTGTAACTTACAAAGGCTTGATGGCCCTGTAAGAGGCAATGGTAAAATTATTCAAGAGCTTGAAGGTTCGTTTCGAGGTGCTGGATGGAATGTTATCAAAGTTGTTTGGGGACGTTATTGGGACCCACTAATTGCTCGTGATGTTGATGGTGATTTATTAAAAATCATGACTGAAACAGTCGATGGAGAATACCAAAACTATAAAGCCCAAGGTGGTGCTTATACTCGAGAGCAGTTCTTTGGTAAAACGGCTAATACAAAACAAATGGTTGCCAATATGTCAGATGCAGATGTTTGGCGACTTAATCGTGGTGGTCATGATCCAACAAAGGTTTACGCTGCCTACCATGAAGCGATGAAACATACAGGTCAACCTACTGTTATCTTAGCTAAGACGGTTAAGGGTTATGGTATGGGTGAAAGCGGTGAAGGTAAGAATATTGCACACTCTGTGAAAAAGATGGATCTTGAAGCATTAAAATATTTTAGAAATCGTTTTAAGGTTCCTATATCTGATGAACAGCTTGAAACCGTTCCATTCTATAGGCCCGATGAAGATAGTGATATTGTTAAATATATTAAGGAAAAGCGTAAAGCTTTAGGTGGAGATTTTCCTGCGAGAAGAGAAAAATCAACGCCACTTTCTGTACCACCATTAAAAGCGTTTGATGCGATTTTAAAGGGTAGTGGTGAACGTGAAATTTCAACTACGATGGCCTTTGTTCGTTTACTGAATGTGTTGGTAAAGGATAAGCAAGTCGGTAAGCATATCGTTCCTATTGTTCCCGATGTTGCTCGAACTTTTGGTATGGAAGGTATGTTCAGACAATTAGGGATTTACTCTAATGTTGGACAACTGTATGAGCCTGTTGATTCCGATCAGATCATGTATTATCGAGAAGATAAAAAAGGTCAGATTTTACAAGAAGGAATCAACGAAGCAGGTGCATTTTCTTCATGGATAGCTGCTGCAACTAGTTATTCAACGAATGATACACCAATGATACCATTCTACATTTTTTACTCCATTTTTGGATTCCAACGCATTGGTGATTTAGCTTATGCTGCAGGTGATATGCAAGCGCGTGGATTTTTGATTGGAGCAACTTCTGGTCGTACAACACTCAACGGTGAAGGGTTGCAGCATCAGGATGGACATAGTCTTGTATTAGCAAGCACCATTCCAAACTGTGTCTCTTATGATCCTGCCTATGCCTATGAAATGGCTGTGATTATTCAAGATGGAATGCACCGTATGATCGAAGAACAGGAAAATGTTTTTTATTATATTACCAGTCTTAATGAAAATTATGTGCAGCCAGAATTACCTGATGGTG
>JAAGZM010000280.1 GCA_024206355.1 Gammaproteobacteria bacterium
AAGTACATATATGAGATGCAACAAAGATTAATAAGAGAAAAAGATGACAGAAATAGTAGCAGGTGTAGATGAAGTAGGAAGGGGACCTTTAGCGGGAGCTGTAGTGACGGCTGCGGTGATTTTGAACCCTGATAATCCGATTGAGGGGCTTAATGATTCGAAGAAGTTGACTGAGAAAAGGCGAGTATTGCTGGATATAGAGATTCGTGAGAAGGCATTGGCTTGGTTTATTGGTCGGGCTGAGGTTGATGAGATTGATGATATTAATATTTTGCAGGCGACTATGGTTGCAATGCAGCGGGCTGTTGCTGGGTTGAAGATAAAGCCGACACTGGTGCTTGTGGATGGGAATCGTACGCCTGATTTTTCGATTCCTGCTGAAGCTATTATTAAAGGTGATGGGAAGATTGCTGAAATTAGTGCAGCGTCTATTATTGCTAAAGTTTGTCGGGATAATGAAATGTGTGAGATGAATGACGTGTATCCCGGTTACGGATTTTCTAGTCATAAAGGTTATGGTACGAAACAGCATCTTATTGCGTTAGAGACACTTGGTGTTTGTCCTATCCATCGACGTAGTTTTGCGCCTGTTCGAAATCGGCTTAATTTACTTTAGTAGTGGAACCTAGAAAACGTAAAAATACACTACTTACCAATCAGGTGACAATGGTATTTTTACGTTTCCTATG
>JAAGZM010000281.1 GCA_024206355.1 Gammaproteobacteria bacterium
TAATTTTCATTGTTACCAAAATTTGCATTTTATAATCCTTCCATTGGTAATTTCAATATGTAAATTCTGCTACAGCGCCTTTACCAATACCTTCATAAGCAATAACTTTTACTACTTTACCAGGTATTTTTTGCGCTGTTTTCTCTGCTAAATATTGTGCAATTTTTTCTACTGTTGACTCATCGTCAATGATATAACACATTGTCTTAGGTAGTTTCAAATAAAACGCTCCCTGTGGTGTTTGATAGTTAAAATGATAATAATCATCAATATCTGATGTTTTTTGTATATCCACAAGGTGTCGACTTGTCCCTAAATAAATATCTTGCCACAACTGAATCCAATATTGTTGCCACTGTTCACTAGGCTGTCCATCAACCATTATTTGTAAATCGGAGCGATGCCCATGTGCAATTCGTTGACAATTTCCTTTATGCTTCCTAAGACCATGGGAATATTGATAACTATCCTTCAAACCAGGTTCAGTATATAGTTTGATATCCAAACCTGATACATTATCAGGAAGTAAAAGTTTCAACTGTGTCAACAAGAATTCTCGGATAGTATCAGTATTGATCGTAGAGCACGGTATTACAGCGATACTTTCAGCATTGCTACGATGAATAATGGTATGCCCGCTCTGAACTCGAAAAGCAATCTCTTTCTGCTCTCCTAAATCTTGAATATCAATACCATCATAGTTAACAGGAACTAATAAGCAATGATCAATATACTGATCAACATAATCTCGTACTAGACGTTTAACGATACCAAAGTCGAGTACCATTCCCTGATCATTTAGCGTGCCTGTTAACTCAATATCAATTAGCCAGCTTTCACCCACAAGTCCTCGTTTGGGATCCAAAAAAGAAAAGTCTAAGTTAGTCAGTTTGTTAATAAATAATTGGGTCAAATCACATATCTCCGCTGACAGGAAATCCTCCATCATATATACTATCGCTATTCTACCACTGTGTGACTAAAGTTGTTGACTATGACTTCAAATATATTAATTTTCAACGCTAAAATGGTAAACGAAGGAGTAATCACCGAGGGTGACCTTCTAATTAAAAATGGCCGCATTGACAAAATTGCACCTTCTATTGATGCAAGTGGAGTCAAAGCTGTTGATGCCGAAGGCAAGTTACTCATACCAGGGATGATTGATGATCAGGTGCACTTTAGGGAGCCTGGATTTACCCACAAAGGCGAAATTGCAACCGAGTCTGCTGCCGCTGTTGCTGGTGGTATTACCAGTTACATGGAAATGCCTAATGTTAACCCGCTGACTATTAATCTCGATGCGCTGGAAGATAAATACCTTAGAGCATCAAAAAAATCACTCGCTAATTATTCTTTCTATCTCGGAGCCAGTAACGATAATCTTGAGGTCATTAAATCATGCCCTAAACATGCAGCCTGTGGCATTAAAGTTTTTATGGGTGCTTCAACAGGTAATATGTTGGTTGATGATCCTGATACTCTTGAAGGTATCTTTGCTAATGCACCTCTATTGGTTGCTACACACTGTGAAGATAGCCCTACTATTGAACGTATTGAAGCAGAATATATTCAGCGACTTGGTGCCGAAGGTATCAAGCCTTCAGATCACCCAGCCATACGCTCTGAAGAAGCCTGTTACCTTTCATCTTCTATGGCAATCGAATTAGCGAAAAAACATGATACACGATTGCATGTACTACACCTGACTACGGCTAAAGAACTACAACAGTTTCCAGCAGGAGCTGTTGCCGGCAAACGTATTACTGGAGAAGCCTGTGTTCATCATTTGTTCTTTAACGAAAGTGACTACGAAAAACTTGGAAATTTAATTAAGTGTAATCCAGCGATTAAAACCAAAGCCGATCAACAAGCTATCTTGCAGGCAATCAATGATGATCGTATTGATGTCATTGCCACCGATCATGCTCCCCATACTTGGGATGAAAAACAAAATCTATATCCTAAAGCCCCCTCTGGCCTACCACTTGTACAAGACTCCTTATTGAGTTTGTTCGAGTTCTACCATGATGGCGTTTTTAATCTTGAAAAAATTGTACAAAAAACCAGTCATAGTGTTGCTGAATTATTTGATATAAAAAACCGTGGTTATCTACGTGAAGGATACTGGGCTGATCTTACACTTATAGATCTGAATAACGGCCTACTGCGTCATAATAATCAAGTATTATCTAAATGTGGCTGGTCCCCTTTTGCAGGCTATCAATTCCGTTCAAACATTGATAAAACATGGGTGAATGGACAAATGGTTTGGTCCAATAACAAAATCAATCATGACTTCCGCGGTCAACGACTTAAGTTTAATCGTTAAGTTATAAAGAATATGACAAGGACGTACTCACAACGCTGGAAGACTATTTTAGAGAAGTTACGTGATGGCTTACTGGTCGTTACTGCTAGTAATCGGCAGGCCGACTTCCTTCGACAACAGTATCGGTATTTTCAACTTGCTGAAGGAAGCGAAAATCATACTGTTTGGCGTCGCCCTTCGATTATCACCAATAAGCAGTGGCTCAAATCTCTTTATCAACAGTTTATAATTCATCATGGAGACAAGGAATCTCCTTGGTCATTAATCTCGGAGCAGGAAAGTAGGATCCTCTGGGAACAAGTTATAGAAGATGATGGAGATTATCTATTAGACACTCGACGTACAGCTGAACGCGTCAGACAAGCGGCAAATAGGCTGGAACAATGGAACCTTACGGATACAGTTTCCAAAGATGATAGTTTTAATTGGCGAGAAGAAACTAGACGCTTTAAACAGTGGCATCAATTAGTTTCAAAACAATGCCAAACAAATTTTTGGATTGAATTTTACCAACTTGATCAATGGATATCTGAGCGCATTGAGTTAATAGGAGAAAATAATAATTCAGCACTGCTTCCTGAGAATATAGGATTAGTCGGCTTCCAACAAATTTCACCCGCTAAAGAGCAGTTTTTCCACCGGCTCGAACAACAAAATACTAATTTTCTCAAACTCGAACCCAATCCAATTGAAGCTGAAATATACCGCATTGAGTTATCCGATAGTCGAGAAGAAATTAAACAGACGGCACTTTGGGCAAAAGAACACTGGCTTGCAAACCCTGAGCAACGACTAGGTATTGTCTTACCCAATTTAAATAACTATA
The DNA here is from genome assembly GCA_024206355.1 of Gammaproteobacteria bacterium. GTDB lineage: Bacteria > Pseudomonadota > Gammaproteobacteria > Enterobacterales. Next base: position 3,159 of record JAAGZM010000281.1, read on the forward strand.
GAGAATTAACACGTATTACCTTTGAACGCATTTTCTGTCCTAGTGAAATAATAACCAGTGATGATCAAGTGCAGCGCCCCTTTGATATTTCTTTAGGTTTACCTCTATCTTCCTATCCATTGATTGACAATGCTGTGATGTTGATAAAACTTCTGTCCGAACCACTGACTCAGGATGAATCTGTTCAGTTTTTACTTTCACCCTATCTCACAACAATTGAACAGCAAACACTATTGGCTATGATGATTAGCTTGATTCGAAAATCCAGACAGGCGCATTTTACAATTGATGATCTATCATATTTTTCTAGCCAGGCTGACACTGACAATGAGGAAGCTGAAAAACAAGGCGTTATCAGTGAACTCTTACAACAACTCAAAACTTTTAATGTGTCAGAAAAGTTAGCACCTAGTCAATGGGCAATCAAAGTTGGAGAATTGTTAGAGCAGGTAAGTTGGTGCGATAAGCGCAAATTATCAAGTAGTGAATACCAAACAAAAGAAGCCTGGAATAAGAAAATTGATCAAATGGCTATTTACGATCAGCTATCAGGGAAAGTCCGCTGGTCTACTTTTAGAAGACTTTTATATCGCATCATCAGAGAAACTTTATTTCAACCGCAAACTGGCGACTGTCCAATTCAAATTATGGGAGTCTTAGAGGCAGCCTCTTTAACATTTGATAAAATACGGATCTGTGGTATTGATAATAGACTTTGGCCTGACAGCGCCAAACCTAGCCCATTTATTCCCTATGAATTACAACGTCAATACGATATGCCAAATGCAACGGCAGAACGAGAACTGGCAGTTAGTCAGCAGCTTTTTCAAAGTCTCTCAAACTCTTCAAAAGAAGTCATTTTTAGTCATAGTAAAAATAATGGCGATGAACTGCTTAGTGTTAGTCCATTGATTGAATCACTAGAATTACGCGAATTCAAAAATCACTCTGATATTCAATCACCCGCAAAATTGCTCAATCAGATCGGTAAAGAGATTGAATCTATTGAAGATAACATGGCGCCAGAAATACAAGACTATGTAGTAAAGGGCGGTAGTAAATTGTTGCAGGATATCGCACGTTGCCAATTTAGAGCATTCGCTCATCATCGTTTACATGCAAATGCTGCAGATGCTCCACGTGAAGATCTTGATCCCCTGGATAGAGGTAATTTAGTTCATCGTATCCTTGAGCAATGCTGGCTGCAATTATTTGATAAACAGCAAACTAATCTTCAAGAACTTCACCAAGCTAAACAACTTGAGGATGCTATTGAGCCACTGATCAAAGAGGCGTTAAATAATCTACAACAGGAACGTCATACTCCACTGACTGAGGCAATTATAAACATTGAGAATAAGCGATTAAATAAGCTTCTTTTACAGTGGTTTGAGATGGAAGTTACCCGCCCTCATTTTACCGTTAAAGACTTAGAGCAGACAATCAATGCTCCCATTGCAGGTAACTATATCCGGCTACAGCTTGATCGCGTCGATGAATTGGCAGATGGAAGTCTGGCAATCATTGACTATAAAACAGGAAAAGTCGAGCGTAAAAACTGGTTTGGAGAACGACCTGATGAACCCCAACTACCGCTTTATGCCATGGTACTCTCTGAGCAGAAGAAAACTATTGGCGCCCTACTCTACGGACAAGTAAAAATTTCAGAAAATAGATTCATTGGAGTCGCTGATGATAAGTCTTTAGTGTCAGGTGTTAATAAAAACTTCTATAAAGAGAAGTTGAATACCGAGGCTGAAACATTAGCCGAGCAAGTA
>JAAGZM010000042.1 GCA_024206355.1 Gammaproteobacteria bacterium
CTTAATCCACTGGCTCAAAGCTTACAATATTGAAGGTCTTGGTAAAGAAGATAATGAAGCACTCGGCCAGCATGTTGAAGAGGGGATGGAAAAGGCTACAGACCGTTGGGCTTTACTTATCGATGATAAGCCCGTTTCCTTAAGCGGGTTTAATGCAAAACTACCAGAGATCGTACAAGTTGGTCCCGTTTGGACGCCGCCCAAATACCGTAACCGTGGTTATGCCCGCGCACTTGTGGCGATGACATTACAAAAGGCCAGGCAAGAAGGTGCAAGAAAAGCCATCTTGTTTACCGATACCCCCGCGGCCATAAAAGCATATGAGGCCATAGGTTTTGAGAAAATCGGCGCCTATCGTTTAGCCCTATTAAAGCAACCGCTCTATTAGGGGGAATCCAACTGGCTGGGTATTTGTTGATCTGAATAAGTAGTTCCAAACAAAGTTGAATCATTTACTACAAGCGCTGCATTTGATGGGAAGCTTTATCCAGATAAAAAGATTACGCAGCTTGTTCAGTA
>JAAGZM010000282.1 GCA_024206355.1 Gammaproteobacteria bacterium
ACCATCAAACTCATAAGCCCCCTTGCCATCATGACCGCCCGTTGCATTCCAGGTAGCACCAATAACCGTTCCATTATAACCTGAATCCGAATAATCCTTTGTAAAGGAGGTTTCATTCCCGTCATTTGCCTCAAACGGCATATTCAAAACCTGAATAGGCTCTAAACCTGAACCTTCGTCTTTGTACCAGTTAAAAATATTCTTAACGTCATCATTGTCAGCGTCAAAAGTATTTTGAGGTGTAGAGGTTAAGTCTTTACTTGTGATGTCCATGGTTAATATTGGGGTGTCGTGTGTTGGGGGAGTATTAGCAGCATTATACTCAGTAGATGTAATACAGCTAATCAGTAAGATGACTGAACTTAAATAACGAAAAAACAACGACATATGGTATTAAAACCTATTGATCAAGAAGGTTTTAATTTACCATAAAAAAGAAAAGTTTAGCAATTTTAGTGTAATTCTATTAAGAACTATGTGACGAGTGTCACAAAAAAGCCAGCTGACCTTAATAGTCTAGCTGGCTTTTACAAACCTGATGAGAAAGATTACTTTCTAAAGCCTTTCTCAATATGTTCCTGACGATTCTTTTCTTCAGCACATAATGTCGCTGTTGGCCTAATAAGTAGACGAGGGATACCAATAGGCTCACCAGTTTCATTACAATATCCATATGAACCATCTTCAAT
>JAAGZM010000283.1 GCA_024206355.1 Gammaproteobacteria bacterium
TTAAAAGCCAGTTTTTGATACAGGATTATCTGTAAAAAGTGTCAAAATAATTTACACTATTTGGTCTATCCCCAAATTAAATTATCTGAAAAAAAAAATAACAATAATTATATCAATACGTTGTGGTTAACTGGTCTTTAAATTGCACTAAATTAAATCATAAGGAGCTTATTATATGTTAAGAACAATGTTGTTTTCCGTATTTATGCTAGTATCATTTTCAGCCAATGCAGTGTTAATCACAGGGAACACGATTAGACCATATGGGGTTGGCTACACAAGTTTCTCTATTGACACGGAATCTTCCGTAACTATAGAGATATTAAACGGATTATTCTACCCTGAGTTGGTGATGTTTGACCCTGAGTTGGTGTTGTTTCACGACGATGGTCTATTAGACGTAACTGACTATATCGACAGGGATGACGACAGCGGAACCGTTGCATTGAAATTTCAGAACGCTTTGTTGACTCTCTATTTACCTGCTGGTGATTACATAATTGCAGTTGGTGACTATAAATTGGATACAGCTGAAGCAATAAGTGGAACAAATGATATGAGTCAGAGTGGCGCTAATACGTACGACCTAAGAATAACAGCGACCAACGCCAACGCCACCGTGACCGTGACGACTGTAGGAACCTCAGTCCCTGAACCTTCCGCCATTGCACTTATGGGTTTAGGCCTTCTAGGTTTTGGTGCAACTCGTCGTAAACTAAAGAAACACTAATTTCACCTAAACCTGAAGTACACCAACACTGCCAGCGTTTAGCATAGTTACCCAGAACTAAGGCCACCTCTTCGGAA
>JAAGZM010000284.1 GCA_024206355.1 Gammaproteobacteria bacterium
CATCTTTGACAAATGCCGCACCTATCGAGTTAACCCAAAAGCAAGCTAATTTCATTGCTATGAAAGTGTGGCAAAACGAGGGTGCTGGCCTAGATAAATATCTTGTCCACTGGAATGACGGTGAAGACTTTGCTTCAGTTGGTATTGGTCATTTTATTTGGTTTTCTAAAGGTCATACTGAGAAATTTCGTGAAACCTTTCCGATGGTCATTGCTTTTATGGAAGCTAAGAATGTAGCAATGCCTGAATGGTTAAACTCATCGACACCGTTACCTTGGAATTCTAAAACTGAGTTTTATGCAGCCAAGAATTTAAATAGTAAAAAATATCTCGAGCTTTTTGAATTTTTAAAAACTACCAAAGTCTATCAAGCTGAGTTTTTAGCGCAGCGGTTAAATAAAGCTCTACCACAAATATTGAGAACAATAGACAATCTGAAAGAGAAGAAACTAATCGAGCAGCGCTTTAATAATATTTTATATAATACCGATGGTTCATCCAATGAACGCGGCATTTATGTGTTACTCGACTACATAAACTTCAAAGGCGAAGGCACAGTTATTAGTGAGCGTTATAACAGTCAAGGCTGGGGACTTTTGCAGGTTCTTACGAATCTTGACCCTAATGAAGAGAACAGATTTAAGGCCTTTGCTAAATCAGCTGAAGCAATGCTTAGTAGGCGTATTAAAAATTCTCCTCCTGAACGTGGTGAAGAAAGATGGAGAAAGAATTGGACAAATCGAGTCAATGGCTACTGGAAATAGCTCCTATTACTAATCAAACTGATTTGTTCTTAGTAAGAAGCGTACAGGCTTGTTCTGTAAAAATCCTGTGAGACTGATACCATGTTTCTAATTCTTTCGATCCTGTACCAGGATTAAAAATAATTCTGCTGGGCTTTAATTCAAGAAGTACTTGTTTGATATCTTCATGACAAACAGGATATAGGTCTAATGACTATTACTGAATTTTTAGATGCTATTGATGAAATATAACTAGCCTCTTTTATCAGAAGATTTAATCATAATAATGAAATTGTTCCCATTAATTGTAATCATCATCGTCATCGTCAGATTTTTTATCTGTTGCATTGCCTTCAAGTAAAGCATTGGCACTCATGGCTTCAACACCACTATCTGTCTGGCTTTGAGCAATGGTTACAGAAGCATTTAAGGTTTCGGCAAAGAGTTTTAAAGATTCCTTTTTGGAAAGATTCAAATTCATCATCATTTCACAGGTACGATACATCAACTCTCTGGTGATCAATACAGCAGGATTTCGCCCCCCCAAATCAATAGCACCCACTGATGACCCCTCAGATATACCTTCATTTTGAGAACCAATACCTAAGCTTGCACCAATTCCGGCGCTTTCTGTATCAGCAACATCAGTACCGCGAGATAAACAAAATCGCTCTGTAGAATTATGATCTTTCATTATTGTCGATTGTTGATCCGCGGTAGTTGAATAAATGCGGATCCCTTTAAAATTAGAAATCTCTGGATCCACTATTGGCATCGCACAACCAGTGATAGAACTAATTATGAAAATTATATTTAATCGTTTAAATTTCATTCTGAGGTCCCTATTTTCATTTCTGCTGATAATTTTTTCTCTACCTGATGATAGCATTATTAACAATTTTTTCAATATTATTAGAGAAGGACTAAAACAGTAGTGATTTATCTCAAAAAATGGAAATATCGATATTTTACTAAGTAGATACTATTTCACCGATAATTGCTGTCTAGCCATATACAATGATGATATATTATATATAATCACTAACTACTATCAATCAAACGATATCTAATTCTAGGAGAAATATAATGAATGTTGATCAACACTTGAAAGTAGCACAATGGCACATTGAACAAGCAAGATTACATGCAACAAGCGAACATAGTTGTGGTTGTCCATCAAACGCTCATGATCAAAAAGCAATTGATGCAGTAGAGTCTGGCTTAATTACTGAAGAAAAAAGCTGTGTTGTTCCTGCAAAATAATAAGTAGTCATAAAATCTCTAACATTTTTTATTTTCGGATATCTTAATAGAAATTTTAATATGAATAACCTTGGGAATTTATACATAGTGTCAGCTCCGTCAGGTGCTGGAAAAACCAGTTTATTAAAAGAACTGGTTGAAAACATCAACTGTATTAGTACATCTGTCTCAACCACAACTCGCACGATAAGACCGGGAGAGGTTGAAGGTAAGGACTATCACTTTGTAAGTATTGAACAATTCAATGAAATGAAAGAGCTGGGTGATTTTCTTGAGCACGCAGAAGTCTTTGGAAATTTTTATGGAACCTCAAAAACTCACTTACAAGAAATACTACAAACTGGTGAAGATTTAGTTTTAGAAATTGATTGGCAAGGCGCCCAGCAAGTTAGAAAACAAATGTCTCATGCTATCAGTATCTTTATATTACCTCCTTCTAGAAGTGAATTAGAAAAACGACTCACTGGCAGAGGGCAAGACAATGAGCAGATAATTCAAAAAAGAATGTCATCAGCAATTGCAGAAATATCACATTATGATGAATATGATTTTTTGATTATTAATGATGTATTTGAAGTTGCTCTAGAAGAGCTTAAAAACGTCATTAAAACACATCGATTAACTTTAGCTAGACAGTCAACTCAGTATAGCCAACTCATCGAAGAACTTTTATAGGCTAAGAGTCTTGGAAATACAGGTTGTGTGCTGTACAATGCGCGATTGTTTTCGGCCTGTATGTCGAATTTTTGTGTAAATTATTTATTCTGGAGAAAAAAGATGGCTCGAGTAACCGTCCAGGATGCCGTAGAAATTGTCGGTAATCGTTTTGACCTTATTATGCTTGCAACCAAACGTGCTAGAGAATTAGCCACTGGTGGTAAGGAACCTAAAGTTGAGTGGGATAATGATAAACCTACTGTTGTAGCACTTCGTGAAATTGAAGAAGGGCTGATCAGTAAAGAAATCATGGACAACGAAGCTAAAGAAGAGAAAGCTCGTCTAGAAATGGAAGCGCTTGAAGCTGAAGCGACTCGTATAATAGAATAATTTCTATCAATCAGCCTGGTTTATATCTTCCTGGCTGATTAAAATCTCGCCAAATCCTGTAAAATTAATCATAAAATAGCTATTACACTTAAATGAGTGGGATAAATTACATCTATTAAACTTGAAATGTATCGCCTTAAATGATGCAATGAAGCAAATGAATTAACAGGATTAGCTTTTGTATCTTTTAACAGGTCTTCGTGAGCAATTAGTCACTTATCTCGACCAACAACAGGTTGAGGAAGTAGAACAAGCATATATTTTTGCTAGCGATGCCCATGAAGGACAAAAACGCTCAAGTGGTGATCCTTATATAACCCATCCTGTTGCCGTTGCTCGTATTCTGAGCGAAATTCACCTCGATCATCAAACCATCATGGCTGCACTTTTACATGATGTAATTGAAGATACTGAGGTCAGCCGTGATGAATTGGCTGAGAAATTCGGTGAATCAGTGGCTGAACTGGTTGAAGGGGTAAGCAAGTTAACCAAGATAAAATTCTCAACACGTGCTGAAGCTCAGGCAGAAAATTTCAGAAAAATGATGATGGCGATGGTTCGTGACATTCGTGTCATCATGATCAAGCTTGCCGACAGATTGCATAATATGCGCACACTCGGTTCATTAAAAACTGAAAAACGGCGACGTATCGCAAATGAAACTTTAGAGATATATTCTCCTATCGCTAACAGGCTTGGGATCTATTCAATTAGAGAGGAAATGCAGGCATTAGGTTTCGCAGCCCTATACCCAATGCGTCACAAAATTATTCAGGCTTCTGTTAAACGAGCACGCGGTAACCGTAAAGAAATCATCAACACCATTAAAGGTTCCATTTACGAGCGACTTAAAAAAGCTAAATTAAGTGGTGAAGTGATAGGCCGTGAAAAAGATCTATTTAGTATTTACCGCAAGATGCGTGATAAAAAGATGACCTTTTTTGATGTCATGGATGTTTACGCTTTTCGTATCGTCACCGGTACAATCGATACCTGTTATCGTGTCCTCGGGCAAATGCACATGCTTTACAAACCAGTTCACGGTAGATTCAAAGACTATATAGCCATACCAAAAGCCAACGGCTATCAATCCCTTCACACTACGCTTAAAGGTCCCCATGGATTACATGTTGAAGTTCAAATACGAACAGAAGACATGCAAAAGATGGCTGAAATTGGTGTAGCTGCACATTGGCTCTATAAATCAAATAGTGATTCAAACCCTGCAGAACTGAAGGCTAGAGAATGGATGAGAAGTCTCATTGAATTCCAAGAAAACGCCGCTGATTCTATCGATTTTGTTGAGAATGTTAAAATTGATCTGTTCCCAGATGAGGTGTATGTATTTTCTCCAGATGGCGAAATTATTTCTCTTCCAACGGGAGCAACAGCTGTAGACTTTGCTTACTTTATTCACACCGATGTTGGTAATAGCTGCATCGCTGCAAAAATTGATCGCCAACTTTCACCTTTAAGTACACCTCTAGTAAATGGTCAGACAGTTGAAATTATTACAGCTCAAGGCGCAAGACCTAATCCTGCTTGGCTTAGTTTTGTTATTACAGGTAAAGCCAGAGCTAATATCAGACATTACTTGAAAAACTTAAGGATAGACGAAGCCATAAAGTTAGGCCGTCGCTTATTAGATAAAGCACTTCGAGGTCAAAAGCTTGGATCATTTAGCGAAGATGACATCAATCGTGTCATTACTATTACTCGTCACAAAGATCTTGAAGATCTATTGGTAGCCATCGGGCTCGGTTCTGTTGCAGCGATGATTGTGGCTCACCATTTGAATCCTGATATTACTGATGAACCTGAACATGAAGATTCTCGATCAATCGCAATCAAGGGCACTGAAGGGATGTTGGTTACCTACGCAAAATGTTGTCGACCCATTCCTGGCGATCCTATTGAAGGCTTTGTCAGCACTGGCAAAGGTATTGTGGTGCATCGAGCACGTTGTAATAACATTGCAGAATATCGCGAGCAGGAAGATAAGATGATCCCTATGCAATGGGCTGAAGATGTGTCTGGTGATTATCCAGTAAGTTTTCGTGTTGATGCAAAAAATGAGCGCGGCGTACTGGTTAAGGTGACAACTAAACTGGCGGATGCTGATGTTAGTATTATCAACATGCAAATTGATGAACATGATGGTGCTCACTATAAAATCTGTTTCTTAGTTTCTGTTAAAGATCGAGTTCATCTAGCATCAATCATCAAAAAAATCCGCTTAATACCATCCGTAGCCAAAATTGCTCGTGTTTCAGAATAATCATAGAAGGAAATTTAACCATGGAAAGAACAATTATACATACCGAACAGGCGCCTGCTGCAATCGGCACATACTCACAAGCGGTAAAGGTTGGTAATACGGTTTATCTATCAGGTCAAATTGCCCTTAACCCTAAGACTATGGAAATGGTCGAAGGTGATATCTCAAATCGCATTCACTGTGTTTTTCAAAATATTGAAGCAGTCTGCCAAGCCGCTGGTGGTACATTGCAAGATATTGCTAAACTTAATATTTATTTAACTGACTTAACTAATTTCGCCACCGTCAATGAAATAATGGCTGAATACTTTCAGCAACCCTATCCTGCAAGAGCAGCAGTAGGCGTTGCCCAATTACCTAAGGCTACAGACGTTGAAGTCGATGCCATTTTAATTGTCGGTAATTAGTTCTGAAGCAAATACTAAAACAATTGCTAATAAACAATATTGGTTTAATCGATCTTCGTCAGACTAGTGATTTTTTAAAGAGCCACATTAGAGGCAGTAGTTCATTACCCTGGGAAAGACTGCCTTGTTCAATGCATGAACTTCCTGCTAATCATTACCCCATTGCACTCATTGGAAACTCTCAACTTCTTCAGGAAGCCGAAGCTTTTTTAGTAGTAAAAGGCTATGAAATTATTGAACAATTTCATTGTGATGATTTATTTTGGCAGCAAGCAGCAGAAGAACAAATTGTTGAACAAGGCCGTTTATCTGTACCTTTATGGCGAGCTAATCCACTACTAACTGAAGTAATTAGCCAAGTAGAAAAAATAGTGTCCGGACGAATTGCCGTTGATTTAGCCTGTGGCGCAGGAAGAGACAGTGTTTATCTTGCTCAACGCGGATGGCAGGTAACATCCATCGATAATAAAACAGACACACTCAAACGGTGTAAACAACTTGCTCGCGCTAATCAAGTGGATGTTGATACAAAGCTTATCGATCTCGAGGCTGAAGAAAAACCTCTTAATCATCTAAGTGCTGATCTGGTTCTGATCATGCGTTATTTACATAGGCCTTTATTTTCTGCAATTGATGAACTAATCAAATCTAAAGGGGCGATCATTTATTCAACTTTTATGGTTGGAAGTGAAAAATATGGTTCACCTAAAAACCCCAATTATTTATTGAAACCGGGTGAACTCGCCAAAATTTTTGCTTCTTATGAAGTCGTTATTGATGAACAAAGAGAATTAGCCGATGGTCGGCCAGTTGCTATATTTGTTGCAATAAAACCTTAGTTAACCTGACCTAGAGTTTCAATATATTGGAAAATAGCATCCCTTTGATCGAGCACCAACAAGAGAACGAAATCTCCTGGTTGTGCCCATTCAATAGCCAGTTTAGCTCCTTCAAGTGAACTCTTCGCATAAAAAATTTGGTCGCTATTGATTCCATTGTCTAGGCATCGTTGTTTAATTATTGCGGGTACATCTCCAAGCTCTCTACCTCTAAGATAATCAGCTAACTCAGTAATAACCACCGCGTCTGGGTTAAGTTTTGTTGCAACATCAGTTAAGTTAGTTATATCTCTATCGGTACGGTCGCCAGCATGACCAAGCGTTATCAATCGTCGTTTAGCGGGTATTGCTGCAACGGTATCAATGACTGCAGAAAGTGAATGTGAATTATGGGCAAAATCAATCAGTACTGTTGCTTTATTTATATCAAAATAGTTACCTCGACCAGGGTTATCTTTATTATCACCTTTAAAGTTTTTTAACCCCGTAGCTATATCATCAAAATTAATATTCAATGCGTAACAAAGTGCTGCTGCTCCCATACTATTTGAGACATTGTGTTTTGCAGCACCATTCATTGTTGTCGGTATATCAACTACTGAGACTAATCGTTTCGTTTCACCTTTATCGGAAAGTAAAATTTGTTTATCTTCAAGCCAAACACAAGCTTGTTTCAAGTGCCTTTGCTCAATGATTTTTTCATTCTCAGCGTTAAGACTAAACCAACAAATCGCACCTCGAATTAACTCTGGATGTTGCTGAAAATATTCAACCAACCCTTCATCATCTGCGTTCACAACTAGTGTTCCATCAGCAGAAAGTGAGCGCGCAACAATCGCCTTGACGGCAATCAATTCAGCAACAGTATTAATGCCATACTGACCAAGATGATCATCAGCAACATTAGTAATTAATGCAGTCTTAGCTGTGCTAGTTCCTATACCTCTTCGAAGCATTCCTCCTCGAGCAACTTCTAGCATAGCCAACTCAACGCGATGATCTCGAATTAAAGTTCGCGCTCCACCAGGTCCTGAGTAATCACCTCGATCAATAATCGTATCTGCTGCTCGAATATAATCTGTAGAAGTTATTCCTGCTGAAATGCCTGAAGCTTTTACAATGGCATCACACATACGTACTGATGTTGATTTACCGTTAGTACCAGTTATTAGAGCTACCGGAATATCCATATATTTAGACCAATCAATGGCTGTAATATCTGGTAATTGTGCTATAGCCCAACATTGACTATTATTTCCCATACCTAGTGAGAATTCGTCATCATCAACTAGATAAGTTACCTGATTATCATTGGCTGCGCTGATAAGATTCATCAGTTGAGGATTGCGTTCTTCCTTTAGAATAACTTGTAGTCTACTTATTGAGGTCAACTCACTATCGGGATCTTCACCGCTCAATTCTGCACGTGCTAATTCAATAGCAGCTTCATTGATTTCACAGGCAGTGTAGAGCATATCTTCATCAGCACTAAAACCAAGATTAGCACCATCAGAAAAACTGCGATGATATATCTCAGCCTCTAAATTCATGCTTGCGAGTAATTGCTGTAAATACTTTTTCCACAACGCAATTACTTGACTAAACTCAACACCATCAATGAAGACTTCCATAACAGCACCAGGATTATCAGATAATAAGTTGGGGCCTGTTAAACGACGACTTTCATCAACATCAATGCGTAACATTAGTCAGAATCCTCTGGCTCTCTCGCTAAACGGACACCTCTTTCATCACAAATAAGTTTCAAATCAGGATCCATTTCAAAAGGATCAGGAGTGGTGGCTTCTGCGGTTTGCTTTGTCATTATCGGCGCTTCAGATGATGAATCATCTTCAGTATTAAATCGTGTAATTTGTTTCCAACAGCGAATAATATTATCGCCAAAGATAACTAACAGATCGCCTGGTTCAGCTCTATTAAGAGCCGTTTCAACGGACTCTTCTTCATCAGGAATAATGGAGATTTGCGAATCATCAACACCAGCATCTAATAATGCTTTACGCTGTATTTGAGGAATTTCATCACTACCTCTCCCCCGGCGTTCATCATCAGCTTTACAGAAATAATGTTCGAAATGACCTGCTGCATTTTTCGCAATATCGATAACATCTTCATCACGACGATCGCCAGGCGCTGAAAGAACAACAAGATTTGAACCGACGGTTTCCATCAGTTTGACTGTTTCACAAACAGTCTTTATCGCAGCAGGGTTATGACCGTAATCAAGGATAACTTTAAAGGGATGTTCGTCAAAGACGTTCATTCTGCCTGGTGCTTGGAAGAAGGAGGTATTGAATGTTCTTAGCCCATGGCTGATATCTTCAAGATTTTTTCCCAGACTATATGCCATAGCAGTTGCAACCATTGCATTTTGTACATTATGCATAGCCTTGCCTTCCATTGTCGCTGGAATTAAATGTGTCCAAAGCAGTGGGATATGATTTTCATTATCAAAGATAGTGATCATATCGCCATTAATGCCTTTTTCTAATACCACAGCCATGCCACCAGAGCGGATATGCGCTCTTACCAAGGCATGATTAGGATTCATCGTAATGTAACAAAGACGATCCGCATCACAATAGTCAGCCATTTTTAAACAGTGCTCATCATCGGCATTTAGCACCACTGTATCCGTTGCAGTTTCAACCACAACACGCTTAACTTCAGCCAGTTGATCGACCGTATTTATGCCACGTAATCCCAAGTGATCAGACGTCACATTTAAACAAGCTGCCACATTACTTGATTGATAACCTAAGCCTGAGCGTAAAATACCGCCACGAGCTGTTTCCATAATTGCCATATCAACCATCGGATCACGTAAAACAATCTGTGCTGATGTTGGACCTGTCATATCGCCCTTCACACTTAAGTGACCATCAATATAAACGCCATCAGTAGATGTCATCCCACAAATATGACCCGCAGCTTTCATAATATGAGCCATCATTCTAGCTGTAGTCGTTTTACCATTGGTACCAGTAATAGCTGCTATTGGAATATTAGAAGGTGTACCGGGTGGAAATAACATATCCATCACAGCACCTGCCACATCTCTCGGCTCACCTTCACTAGGTGCAACATGCATTCTAAAACCTGGAGCAGCATTCACCTCAACGATGGCACCACCAATCTCTTTATAGGATTGACTAATGTCGTCAGTGAGGAAGTCCACACCACCCACATCCAAATCAACAGCGCGAATTGCTCGCTCAGCCATTGCTTTGTTATCAGGATGCACAATGTCGGTGACATCAATCGCAGTACCACCTGTTGAAAGATTTGCAGTTTTTCTCAGGTAAAAAGTTTCGCCTTTCTTTAGGACTGTTGATTCATCATATCCATCTTCGTCTAGCAGTCGCTTAGCTTGTTTATCAAACTCTAAACGAGTCAGTACTTTTTCATGACCTATGCCACGACGTGGATCTTCATTGACCTTATCAACTAACTGGGTAACAGTTTGCACACCATCACCCACAACATGGCCTGGAACACGCTTAGCACAAGCAACCAATTGTCCATCAACAGCCAACATGCGATGATCAAGGCCGGTCACATAACTCTCTACAAGGACAGCTCTGCTGGTACCCTGTTCTCTTGCAAATTCAAATGCTGTTATAACCTGTTCATCATCTTGAAGGTTGATGGAAACACCTCGACCATGATTCGCATTTAAAGGTTTAACTACAACTGGGTAACCAATTCTTCGAGCAGCTCTTACGGCTTGTCGTTCACTGTAGATCATTATCTGTAGAGGGACTGGTAACCCCAAATCATTGAGTAAGTTATGGGTATCTTCTTTGTCGCATGAAATTTCAACACCAATATGCTTTGTTTCACTGGTTATGGTTGCTTGAATACGTTGTTGATATTTACCATGACCAAGCTGGACCAAGCTGTATTGATTAAGACGTAACCAAGGAATATCCCTTTCTTCAGCTGCCTTGACTAGAGAAGCTGTACTGGGACCAAATTCTTTGCGTTGTGCAAAGCGGATGAAAGCTTCTATCTCTTCATCCCAGTCAAAATCATCTTCGATCTCAACACCATCGTCTATTAATTGCTTTTTCAAATCTTCGGGTAGTAAATTTAACAATAGTGCTAGTGCTAATCGAGAAGCTTCAAGACCCACATCTCGTTGTTGATATTGAAAGACCATATTGTAATGCCCTTCAACTCCGGTGGTTCTGGTGCGACCAAATGAGACTTCACTACCTGCCATATTTTGCAGCTCAAGTGCCACATGCTCCATGATATGACCCATCCAAGTACCATCATCTTCTGTTAGTCTTCGAATAAAACCACCAGCTTCAGTATAAGAACAGCGATGTTCGTAGATACCAGGTAATGCCTCGACTAAGTCATCCGTAAAGCTCTTTCCAATCTTTGCAGATGGCCATTGCTCCAAAAGACCTAAATCCAATTCATGGCGTATCACCGGGAAGCTGGCATAAAGGTTAGGTCCGACAAAAACATTAGTACTTTGAATTTTCATAATTACAGTCTCCAGAAAATTTTATTCTTAATATCTTACGTACAATCAATAGTATTAGGGCATGTTAGCAACTCTGATTCGAGAATCAAAGCACCCTCCATCAGCCAAGACATGCATTTTTAGTCCTATCAAAGAAACAGGATCACCTGCTTGAACATGACCCATCGATGAATATTCTAAACCGCTTGGATCAACAACTGTGATAGCACCGCTTCCTACAACTTCAAAAACACCATCTGCATCAATAAAGGCAGCAGTATCCTCATCAAGACCGATACCAGTAACGAAGGGATTATATGATAATGCTGACAAAAGGCGCCCTAAACGATCTCTTTGTCGAAAATGTTGATCAATAATAAAACTATTCGTTAAACCAAGTCCCGGTGCTAATGTAACTCCGTCTTCTGTGGGCGTGGACCCACCTCCTCCTCCAACAATCATGTGTTCCGGCATAATAGCTGCGCCAGCCGAAGTTCCAGCAATATGAGTACCATGGGCATTTAACCAACGTATCGCCTGTGCAACAGGTGTTCCGCCTAAAATTGTACTAAGACGTAACTGATTGCCACCTGTTATAAAAACACCATCCGCAGCCTTTAACTCTGAAAGATAATCTTCTCGCTTGGCATCACTGCGACTTTCTATCGGCATAGAAACAACATCACCAGCACCAAGTTCATGGAATAAATCAACATACGTTGGACCAGTTTCATCCAATTGAGATGCAGTTGGAATAACAATAATTCTGCAGTTTTCACCGCCACACAATTTGACAAACTTTTCCAAAATCGTTGGGTTACTGAGTTTTTCTTCAGCACCGCCAATTGGAATAACATAACCTCGTTCAACACCTTCAGTGCCGGGAGATGGACACATATAACTACCTCTTTCTAATTTTTAATGGCTTAGGGACTCGCTGGATTTCTAAATGAATGGCCAAAAAATAAACTATTAATAAACAATCGACTACTACCATACCAGAACCCTCTAAAAACAGGGTTGTCTAATATTAAAATAACACTACCTTTACCTTTGCGCTCGGCAACCATCATGGCGCTATTTGCAATTTTCTCAAGGTTATCATTTGAAACAAATCCACTTAATAATGGTTCATTTCTATATCGCACAACTGTGGCATACGGGTTAGCTGATGCATTCATGATAAGCGTATGATTTCTAAACACTGGGAGAAAATCTCTTTTATACCCATAAGCTAGTGGATGACTGGTATCAACCTTGGTTGAAAAGATACTACCTCCAATAATTTTTTGGGCATCATCATTATCAATGCTCGCATAGGCTTTGGCATCTTTACTTGGTTGATTATCTTGTTCTTGCTCTTGTTCTTGTTCTTGTTGATTAAAACTCACATTAATTAATTTATGATCGACAGCCCATTTAGTAGCAGACTTCATAGCAACTAAAACACCTCCATCTTTTATCCAACTTCTAATTGATTCAACTTGTGACTCACTCAACGATGCATAGTTTCCTTCTGCTAAAATAAGGTGAGTGTAGGAGCGAAGTTTAAGTTTTGAAAAATCTGCAAGCTTTGCCTGTGTTAGTGACATTTGTATATGACGATCGATCAGATACCATAATTCCCCGGTGTCATAGGAGGATGTCCCGGGACCAGTCAGTAGCAACGGCTTTGGAGCTTTCAGCACTTTCATACTGCGACTGCCTAAATCGATACCCGTTATGGAATAGCCAGAATTTATAGCCGAAATAGGAATATGAAAGTTCAAAGCTGCAGTATTGATTATTTTATGCACGTCCTCAGCAGGCATTGTCTGTGATCCAACAGGTATAACAATGCTACCTAAAGCAAATTTTTGTTCCCCTGATGAAGTATCCGATGAAAAGGATTTTCTAGCTACTCGAACATTTAAGTTTTTATTCAATAGGAAATTTAATGCTGCAGCCGCTGAGTAATTATTCCAATCAAAGGCATAGGCAACTTTTGCTTTAGCTTCAACTTTTCCTTCTTGAGGCAAAGCGGCTGTAATTTCTATACCAAGTAGCTTTTCACGCCAATTTCTTCGATCAATATTTCCGAAAGGAAGATTAAAGGCATGGGGTAGTGTCCAACTCGACACATCATAAAAAGTATTATCACTAAAACGTGTTCTTGTTTCAAAAAGAGATTTAATCAATCGATATTGAGGCTGACCAAAAGGAATAACGTAACCATTATTAATCGTAGTATCATTAATTTTTATCTTTGTAGATAGTTGAAAAACCTTTATCTTGTGGCGCAGTAAAATATCAACAAATGCCAGTGCTCGCGCAGGATCTCCATCATCAGAAACTACAACTGCACGAGTATTATCATTCCTTGCTTCAGTTTCAGCTTTATCATAAAAACGTTGTTGATAATCAATCAGTTGATCTCTTTGTGCGTAAGCTCCCTCAAGTGTCGATAGTGAGGTGAGAAAGTGATTTTTGATAGCAAAAGGGAAACTCAGCGGTCCGTTAATAGTATTTTGCAAATGCCCCCTAGCACTTGCCTGCTCGAAAAGAATACCAATGCCACCATTGATATCCGGATACGTAGAGCCCTTACCATAGTAAAAGTCATCAAAACCTTGCTTACTGAAATAAAGACTGCCTGCATTGTCTAAGGTTTTTGCATGATAGCGAGCAATTTTATCGGTAATTTCATAGTTTTCTGTCGGTGTTAACGGGTTCTGACGAGATGGAACGCCTGGCTGGAAAAAATAACTACTATTTCTGCCCATTTCATGAAAGTCACCTAAAACATGAGGTTTTAACTTATGAAACCATTCCAGGCGAGCTTTTGATTCTGGCTGCTGTGCCAACAACCAATCTCTATTTAAGTCAAAACGATAATGGTTAGTTCGTCCATTAGGCCAATCTTCCATATGTTCGCGATCCATCGGATCCGCTGCTAAATTAATACTTCGATTGTTATTTGCCCAAGTACTAAAACGTCCATAACCATCAGGGTTAAGGCTTGGCTCTATGATTACAACGGTATCTTTTAAAAATTGTTCATGTTGCTCGTCTGTCTTAGCCGTTAGATGATAAGCACTTAGCAAGGAAGCATTTGTTCCACTAGCCTCATTTCCATGGATACTATAACCAAGCCAAATAACAAGTGGTGATTGCGATTTATTATTCATCAACGGCTGGCTTCTCTCAGCAATTATTTCATTCAGTTTCTGTTGATTTTCCTCTGAGGTAACGACAACTAGAATTTGGGGACGTTGTTCCCAGGTTTTCCCAATATCAATAATTGAAACTTTTGGCGACTGCTCCGCCAAATACCGCATGTAGGCAACAACTTGATCATGTCTGGCATGAAGTTGTCCAACTTGAAATCCTAAAATAGATTTGGGGGGACTTATTTTATCACTATAAATAGTATTTTCAGGCAAATAATATTGAATAGAGCCTGATTTCTCAGAGACTTTAGCCGAAACCTTTGCTAAACCTAAGGTTAAACTGACTGATAATAATAGCAATACTAAATAAATCTTCATTTTCATAGTCGTTATTTATCCATTAGCAATTTGAATTTACAGTATGAAAACGTTCAGCATAGCCAATTGACATCTGACTTGGCAAGTAATTAAAAAATCTTAATGATCTTGTTCAATCGCAATAGTTACTATTATTAAGTAATTAATTATCATTTACACTTGAAATTATCGATTCTGCTGTCATTATCTTATATTAGCAATGTCATATGCACAGGAAAGAAAAATGATTACGATAACTGAACCAGCTCGAGAACATTTTGTTAAATTGTTGGACGGGCAAGACGACGAAACTAATAGCATACGCGTTTTTGTGGTTAACCCTGGAACACCAAATGCCGAATGTGGCGTTTCATTCTGTCCAGATGCATCCATACACGAAGATGAAGATACCAAGCTAGATTTTGAAGGATTCTCTGCCTACGTTGATCCTGATTCTGCACCTTTTTTGGAAGATGCTGTTATTGACTTCGCAAAGGAAGGTCTCGACTACCAACTTACACTTAAAGCGCCTAATGCAAAAGTGAAGGCCGTTGGTAGCGATGCCCCATTAGCCGATAGAGTGAATTATATTCTGCAATCTGAAGTTAATCCTCAACTCGCTAGCCATGGAGGAATGATAAGCCTTGTAGAAATCACTGAAGATGGTATTGCAATTTTGCAATTTGGTGGCGGCTGCCAAGGCTGCGGAATGGCTAATATTACTCTTCAGGAAAGCGTAGAAAAGAACCTGTTAGAGAAATTCCCTGATGAGCTAACTGGCGTTAAAGATGTTACAGAACACAAAGAGGGCGATAACCCTTACTATCGTTAATGGTAATAAGGTGTTGCCCATTATAAAGTTCTGGTCAAGTAAGCAACGTAAATTTTCTCGCCTTTTTTTGATTAAGTACATAAGGTTCTGTCGCAAATATCAGGCTATGATAGGATTATCGCTTTTTAAGATAAATAAATGACATTATTTCCTTTAAAGGCAGACATTTTCAACAAGATATGATCCTGCAGAGCGCTCGTTTGTAAAGGTGTAGAAATAAAAAAGGTAAATTTTAATTAAATAAATTTATCAGTGTGTGCAATCAACCTGAATCGTAACTTTTTCGTATTTTATGATAATTGTCTAACTAATATGCACATTCTAATATCGACCAATAGCACTTTTACCAATAATTTCTTTCATTATTTCAGATGTGCC
>JAAGZM010000285.1 GCA_024206355.1 Gammaproteobacteria bacterium
CAAGGCGCAATCATGCACCCTGATAAAAAACAAGTGATTCCGGTGATGCCAGAAGCAATTAAAAACACTGATGGTACAAAGAAGCAGGACTGTGAGAGTAAAGCTGCGAAACGATTCATTGAAAACCTGAAGAAAACCCACCCGAGACAAGGCTTCATGATCGCAGGAGATGGACTTATGTCGCATCAACCGATGATTGAAACTACCCTCGCTAATGGTATGCATTATCTGTTTGTAGCTAAACCTGGCGATCACAAATATCTATTTGAATGGATAGAAGCTTTTGATAATGTCCCATCGCTTGAGATAATCGATGATAAAGATCGACGGCATCAATATCGTTGGCAAAACAATGTCCCACTGCATGGTAAGGAAAATGCTACTCAAGTTAATTTCTTTGAGTACTGCCTTTTCAATAACAAAGGCAAAAGAACATATCGTAACAGTTGGGTAACTGATGTTGAACTGACAAAGCAGAATATTGAAAACATGACTAAAGCCGGCCGCTGTCGTTGGATGATCGAGA
>JAAGZM010000286.1 GCA_024206355.1 Gammaproteobacteria bacterium
AATTGGGAAGTGTTTTTAAAAGCTGATATTGATCAGGAAGAAATCGATGAAGTATTTGAGTGGGTAATAGATGAATGTGAATTAACTATCACTCACCCAGAAAAAAATGATAGTGATGAAGGTAGTGAAGAAACTAAAGAATTTGCAAGTGAAGAAGAGCAAGTGCCTGCAATTGTTGAACCAGCTGCGGTAGAAATTTCAAAATCTAAAGCTGTTGTGAAACAAGCAGAACCAAAAAAAGCCATTAGTAAAGGTGCTTCATCAATACGTGTAGGTATTGAAAAAGTAGATAGCTTAATTAATCTTGTTGGTGAGTTAGTTATTACTCAATCAATGTTAAGCCAAGTTGGAACAGACTTTCATGTCAGTCAATTAGAGGTGCTGAGAGTTGGTTTGACCCAACTTGAACAAAATACACGTGAACTACAAGAAAGTGTGATGCAAATTCGCATGATGCCGATTAGTTTTGCTTTTAATAGATTCCCAAGAATGGTTAGAGATACAGCCATGCAACTAGATAAGAAAATCGATTTACAAATTTCAGGTGAAAATACTGAACTTGATAAAACTGTTATGGAAAGAATCGGTGATCCTCTTGTCCATTTAGTTCGAAACTCACTCGATCATGGTATTGAAAAGCCAGAAGACAGATTGAAAAAAGGCAAGCCGGAAACAGGAACTGTTAAGTTAGATGCTTTCCATCAGGGTGGGAATATTCTTATTGAAATAAGTGATGATGGGCAAGGAATTAATGCTTCAAAGGTTTTCGCAAAAGCGGTTGAAAAAGGACTTGTTTCATCACAGGATAAATTATCTAACCAAGAAATTTATAAACTATTATTTGAACCAGGCTTCTCAACAGCTGAAGTAGTAACTGATGTTTCTGGCCGTGGCGTGGGAATGGACGTTGTAAAGCGAAATATTAACATCCTTGGTGGCTCGATAGATGTATTTTCTGAACCCGATAAAGGATCAACATTTAGTATTCGTCTACCTTTAACATTGGCTATATTAGATGGTCAGCTAATTAGAGTTGGTGATCAAATATTTGTAGTTCCTTTGATGTCAGTCACCGAGTCTCTACAAATCAAAGAGGAACAGATTAGTTGTGTTGGTGGAGAAATGGATCTGTATCAACTTAGAGATGATTATGTTCCTATTATTGATATTGCAGAAGAATTTGGTTTTGATAAAGAAAAGACGGAACTTGAAGAGTCATTACTCGTCGTTGTAGAGGGAGAAAATCAAAAAATTGGTCTACTAGTCGATGAACTTCAAGCACAACAACAGGTAGTTATTAAGAGCCTCGACGTTAACTATAAACCTATACAAGGTATATCAGGCGCAACCATTTTAGGTGATGGACGAGTAGCTCTAATTTTAGATGTCGTTGGTTTTATACGCCAAGCTAAATTGAATAAAAATCAAGCAAGCATTGAAGCTTAAGGAATTTAGACAATGAATGAAACAGTTCATGATGCGGAAAAGAATGATCAGGTTAATGCAGATGATTATGCTGAAGAGTTATCTCGTTCAACAAGTCTAGATGAGCAATATCTTTCGTTTTCTTTAGGTGACGAAATTTACGCAGTAGATATTTTAAGTGTTCAGGAAATAAGAACATGGGAAGTGCCAACCATGCTGCCTCGCTCTCCTGATTTTGTAAAAGGAGTTCTTAATTTAAGAGGTACAATTGTGCCTGTTATAGATCTAAGAGCAAAGTTCAAAATTTGTAAGCCAGTATATGATGAGACAACTGTCGTTATTATCTTACGCCTTGAAGAGAAAGGTAGAATTCGTGTGATGGGAATTGTTGTTGATGCAATGTCTGATGTTTTATTCATCAATAAAGACAATATTAAAAATACACCCGAGTTTGGTGGACAAGGTGATGCTGAATATATCGATGGATTAACAACTATCAGTGATGTTGTTGTTAGCCTATTAAATACGGCAACATTACTAAATATTGATGATATAGATCATACTACCTAATCATATTAAGAGTAACATTAAAATGATATTTGAGAGTATAGAAATCCTATGAGTATACGACAAGAAAAAGGTGAAAAAACAGCTGAACAGGTGAAAGTTGAACAGTACCTTAGCTTTATTATGGATTCTGAAGAATATGCTGTTGGTATATTAAGCGTAAGAGAAATAAGAGGATGGGAATCTGTCACACCTATTCCAAATACTCCAGATTATGTTAAAGGTTTTATCAACCTTAGAGGTATTGTTGTTCCAATTATAGACTTGCGTCAACGGTTTAATCTTGAAGTTGTGGAATATACTGATACGACGGTCGTTATTATATTAAATACTACCGCTCAAATTGATTGTCAAAACCTTGTTGGCATTATCGTTGATGCAGTTTCAGAAGTGTATGATATTGCGCCAGATACTATTCGTTCAGCCCCAAATTTAGGTAGCCAAATAGATACACAGTTTATTAAAGGAATAGTTGAGATAAATGATAAAATGATTATTCTGACAGAAGTGCAGACGTTGTTAGATACTGAAGAACTATTCAGTAATGACTAGTTGTCCATAGTATAAATTAATATGAAGGTTGAGAATTACCAGTGAAGAGTAATAAAGGGACGGGTTCAAAGATTAATCGCGAATTTCATTTTTCAGAAAATGATTTCAACTTTATTAGAAAACTAGTCTATAAAGTTTCTGGCATTCACCTTTCTGATGTTAAGCAAGATATGGTTTATAGCCGTCTTGCAAGACGATTAAGAGTTCTTAAATTTAAAAGATTTGAGGAATATTGTCAATATCTGGACGACAATCACGAAGCTGAAATAACCCACGCTATCAATGCAATAACTACAAACTTGACTCACTTCTTTCGAGAAGAACATCATTTTGATTTATTAAAAGGCACCATTCTTCCTGACCTTTCAAGAACTCAACCACGTGGCAAACGGTTACGGATCTGGTCTGCGGGTTGCTCTACTGGTGAAGAGCCTTACAGCATTGCTATCAGTATGTTAGATGCACTACCTAATCACTCTCAATGGGATGCAAAAATTCTAGCTACTGATTTAGATTCTAATGTTATCGAGAAATGCCAATCTGGTATTTACGATGTGAAGCGTATCGATCCAATTGAAGACAAGAATGCAAGACGTTGGTTTAAGCCACTAGCGGATAAACCTAATCAAGTCATTATCGATCAGGAATTAAAAAAACATATTACTTTTAAACAATTAAATCTAATGGAACATTGGCCAATAAATGGTCCGTTTGATGTCATTTTTTGCCGCAATGTCATTATTTATTTTGATAAGCCAACACAGCAAAAATTATTTAATCGTTTTTATGAATTATTAGCGCCTGGTGGTTATTTGTTTTTAGGTCATTCTGAACAACTAGGTGAATTTCAGAAGAACTTTACTTTGTTAGGTAAAACGTCATTTAAAAAGTCTTAAGGTTATATATAAGTGAGTGTATTCCAAAGACACAATTTGCCTGACTGTATCAAAGGTTTTGAACATATTAATCGATACTATGACAAAACAAATGATGTTTACACTGCTAAAATATTGCCGGGCGAATATTACGTTAGTAAAATTGATGAAATGGTAACAACGGTATTAGGTTCATGTATTTCTGCCTGTGTCAGAGATCCTATTGCAGGAATAGGGGGTATGAATCATTTTATGTTGCCTTATGATAGAAGAGCTAAACATAGAGATGAAAAGCAAGAATTAGGAGCAGCTTGTCGTTACGGTAATTTTGCAATGGAAATGTTAATCAATGCGATCCTCAAGGAGGGTGGTAAGAGAAAAAATCTTGAAGTGAAACTGTTTGGTGGTGGTAATGTGATAAGCCATATTCATAGCACCGATGTAGGACAGCAAAATATTGATTTTGCACATGAATACCTAGAGTTCGAAGAGTTAAATGTTGTGGCAGAAAATACGGGTGATATATATCCGCGGAAGGTGAATTATTTTTCTGGGTCTGGACGCGTAAAAATGAAGAAGTTGCAATCTATGCACAATAATACGATTACTAACCGTGAAGATAGTTATTTCAAGAAAATTATTGCAAAGCCAGAAGAATCAACTGATTTAGAAGTATTCAATTAAAGAATTATATAATTAGGAAGTAATACAAAATGTCACAAAAGATAAAAGTCCTTATTGTTGATGATTCAGCATTGATTAGAATGATATTAACAAAGGCGCTGTCTGAATCTGATGAAATTGAAGTTGTTGGCGCGGCAGAAGACCCTTTTGTAGCAAGGGATATGATAAAAAAATATCATCCTGATGTAATTACATTAGATATAGAAATGCCAAAAATGGATGGCTTGACTTTTCTTAAAAATCTGATGAGATTGAGACCTATGCCAGTTATTATGATTTCCACTCTAACTAAAAAAGGGGCGGCTGTTACTTTAAAAGCTTTGGAATATGGTGCGATTGATTTTGTAGCTAAACCAGATACAGACATTAGAGAAAATTTGTTAGCTTACTCAGGAATCTTAATTTCAAAAGTAAAAGCTGCAGCAAAAGTAAATGTTACCGATTCTTC
>JAAGZM010000287.1 GCA_024206355.1 Gammaproteobacteria bacterium
ACCACTGCGGCTGTTTGACCAAATGAGACTAGTTTGTTCACGCCTCTGGTGGAGCGAATAGGCGCACAGTTATCAACTTCGTTATTGAGTTTTATAAATAGATAACCCGGAAACAAGGGTGCTTCAGTTTCTGTAAAACCTACTTTGGTTTTCTTTGCTATGGATATTTCTGGTAAGAATGTGGTGAACCCTTGGTTTTCTAAATTTTCGCTGGCTCGAGTTTCTTCGCGAGGTTTGCATTGCAATAGATACCAGCTACTCATATTATCGGTATTAGTTTTATTCAAATTGTCATCAATATAGGTATTTATTACCACTGCTTTACTTCCTTTGAAACGGTAAGCTACGAGATTACGAGATTACGAGATTATACTGTAATTAGTGCGTTGATAGGGCTAAAACCATTCCTTTTTGAGTGTTTTTTATGCAAAAATTACTAGCACCCTAAATTTTTTCGCCATTTTATAGTAATTTTAGATTTGAGCAAGTAAAAAACTGTCTAATTTTATGGTTAGATCAATGATTTGCCATTTTGCTTAGTCAGGAGTGATTATGAAGTTCTAACAACAGGGTCCCTGACCATGGTTTTAGTTAATCTAAAGGCGACATAAGGGCTTCTAACACATCATCTGTAAGGCTTAATTTGCTTTGACTGACTTCCTCAGACAGTAGTGCCTTGGCTAATTCCGCCTTGTTTTTTTGTATCTCATGGATCTTTTCTTCTATTGAATTTTTGATGATCAGTTTGTACACGAAAACAGGTTTTTTCTGCCCTATGCGATGCGCACGATCGGTTGCTTGATCTTCTACAGCAGGGTTCCACCAAGGATCCACATGTATCACGGTATCAGCTGCGGTTAAATTTAGCCCAACACCACCAGCGCGCAGACTAATTAAAAATACGGCTACTTCACCGTTTTGAAACTTATCAATGAGTGGTTGGCGATTTCGAGTAGAGCCGGTGAGCTTTAGATAATCGATATTTTCTTGATCAAGTACTTCGCTTATCAAACTCAACATGCTGGTAAATTGTGAAAATATTAAAATTCTTCTGCCTTCGATGATTTGTTCTGGCAGTGTATCCATTAAGTAATCTAGCTTGGCAGATTGGTCAATTGATTTAGCACTTTCAAAAGGCAATAATTTCGGATGATTACACACTTGACGAAGTTTTAGTAAGGCATCCAAAATCTCGATTTGGCTGCGATTAATCCCCTTATCTGTGATTATTTTTTTTATCCGACTGTCCATCGATAATCGTACTGACTCATAGAGTTCTGCCTGTTTCCCTTCTATGCGTAGGGTTTGCACGATTATAGTTTTGCTCGGTAATTCTTCGGCGACTTTGTCCTTAGTGCGACGCAAGATAAAAGGCTTGATCCGCTTATTCAATAACAATTTACGTTCTTGGTTATCCTGCTTTTCAATAGGTGTTCGAAATAATTTTGTAAATTGCCGATGGCCGCCTAGAAATCCCGGCAGCAAGAAGTTAAACTGCGACCAAAACTCTCCCAAATGATTTTCCATGGGAGTACCGGTCAAACAAATTTTGTACTGTGCTTTTAGTTGGATTATTGACTGGTATAACTTGGTTTTTGGATTTTTTATATAATGCGACTCATCTAAAATCACATAATAAAAATCATGCTTATTATAGTTCTTAATATCTTTCGTTACCAATGCGTAACTAGTAATAATGACATCATTTTGTTCTATTGTATCAAAATGCTTATGACGTTTAGCACCGTTGATAAGTTGATAAGTAAGAGCCGGTGCAAACTTATCAATTTCAATCGTCCAATTAAATATTACGCTGGTGGGAGCGATAATTAAGCAAGGTTTAGTCAGGCGCTGTTGTTGTTTTTCACACAATAGATTCGCCAAGGTTTGAATAGTTTTTCCTAAACCCATATCATCAGCAAGGATGCCATTTAATTCATACTCTCGTAAAAACTGTAACCAATTCAGGCCTTGATGCTGATATTCACGCAGTGGTGCTTTAAGTTGCTTTGGTATTGTTACGTTTGCTATTTTATCAAAATTCTTTAATTTGTTCGCTAATGCACGTAGTTTTTTCTCACCGCTACTGATCACCCCTGCATCATCTAACACTGCTAATGTCTGATGTCCTTGAAACCGAGATAACTGCAATGTACCATCTTTTTGCAAAGCACTTGGCATAAATAGTTCTACAAACTGCTTCAGAAGTGGCTTAATTGAGCCATAGCTTAATGCAATAAATTTGCCCTGCTCAACATCAATGTAAATACGATAGTCATCCGGTAAATTTGTGTCTTGATTTAAAAGAACTGCTCTTGGCAACTGCTCAATGGCATTGTATAAAATTGGAAAAGCCGGTAGCTTTTTACCTGCGACGTCTAAATTTAAACCAATTGAAAAAAAATCGTTTCCTTCATCCTGTGATATTTCAGCATCAAAAACACCATTAGTTTCTAATTCTTGGTAATAAAAATCGTCATCAAAGGTTATCTGCCAACCCTGTTTTTCTAATACCGGTAACTGATTGTGCAAAAAACTCAACCAGCAATTTCGACCTTGCAACATCATCGAATTATCAATGTTAATTTTTTTAAAACCTTGTTCTTTCAGCATTTCAACAACCATGTGTTCTAACGCTATATCTCGATAAATTGTTGCAATGTTTTTTGCTTTTCTGATAACGGTTCCCAACACGTTAGGGCCTACCAAATTTCCATGATAGTCAAAACTTATTTGTACTGTACCGGTCAGATGATCATGATCATTGGGTGTCGAAAACCTTAGTCGCACTATTGGCTTACTAAGTTCAAATTTCTTATTTAATTTTGGCTTAGGTAACCGCTTCGAATCTTCTCCTAAGCTGATATTTAATTTACTGATCACCCAAGGGAGTTTTTCTTCCTCGATCAGCGGGCTATTTAATAAATTGACTTCAAAGTTGCTGTTTGAATCACTGATAATGCGTCCTATGCTATTCGTTCTTGAGTCATAGTAGGCAATGGGTTGCGATTTGATAATCCTAATATTGTCCGATGGATTTTTTAATATTAACTGCAATGACTGCATGTTATTTTCCAACACCTGCCACTGCCAATTTGCTTGAATATCCTCTCCCAATTGAATAGGCTGATCCAAGTCATAACTAGCCAACCAGAAGCATCGATGTGTATTAATGAGCTGTTCATAAATATCAAACGATATTACATCTTGTTTATAAGTATTGCCCCTAACCATCGCAGTAATGATATTGACATCATCATTGTTAACATAGCTATTATCGATTAAATGTACTGATAAATATTCCGAACCGTGCGAGCGGCTCCAACCACCGTTTTTCTTTTGT
The DNA here is from genome assembly GCA_024206355.1 of Gammaproteobacteria bacterium. GTDB lineage: Bacteria > Pseudomonadota > Gammaproteobacteria > Enterobacterales. The sequence goes on from JAAGZM010000287.1 coordinate 3,344, forward strand.
TTAGACGTTTTTATTGACAGTTGTAAATAATTGGTTTCATCATG